>JALOQY010000066.1 GCA_025459285.1 Planctomycetota bacterium
CGTACATGTCAGTGCCTCCGAGTGCGACTCAACCGGTAAGTCTATGACCGCTTGCACCCCTGTCCAACGAAAACGGGCGTCGAGGGTTCACCGGAAAATGCCCGATCCGCAAATCGTTTTGCCGCAACCAGTTGCTATCGGGACAGCTCCCCGAAAGCCCCCGCCAGGTCCTTCTGGAGCCGATCCGCCAGCATCTTCTTCAGGCGGGGCGGTTCGATGGTGGCGTCGGCGAGCAGGTCGAGCTGGATCTGGATCTGGCCGAGTTGCCGCTTCAGCGCCCCGAGGGTCTCCTCGATCCCCGGGCGCGCCTCCTCGAAGGGGACGAGGCGGTTCTCCGTGCGCCGGGCGAGCCGGAGCACGAGGAAGCCCGACTTGAGGGCGACCGGTTCGGAGACGTCCCCCTGTTTCGCGCTCCACGCGAACTCCTCCACCGCGTCCCCCTTCCGGTCGCCCCGCTTCAGCGGTTCCCGGAAGGCCTCCAGCGGTTCCGGCTGCGCCTCCGAAAGGAGCTTCCCGAAGTCCTCCCCCCCCCGCGCCCGGGCGATGAGGACCAGCGCGGCCCGCTCGGCGGCCTGCCGCGCCTCGACGGGGGTCGCCCCGTCCTTCTCGAAGGCGGCGGTCCGGACGAAGATCGCCTGGAGGGTGGCGCGCTCCTCCTCCCGGTACTCCGCGATGTGGCGGTCGTACCAGGCCCGCACTTCCGCCGGGCGCACGAACGTGTCGGCCCGCGCGCGGTACTTCGGGTTGTCCGGGCGGACCGAGCCCAGCGTGATCGCGTAGAAGCTGCGGATCTTCATGAGCCGCACCTGGTCCGCCTCCCACTCGAAGCGCTCGATCCCCCGGGCCTCGAGGTCCGCTTCGAGGGTCGTCCCACGCTTGCGGGCCTCCTCGTCCTCGAACTCCGCCACGCGCTCGATGTCCTCCGGCGTCACGTTGAAGGCCATCTTCTCCGCCGCCTGCGCGAGGAGGCGGAACTGGATGAGGCGGAGCGCATAGCTGTCCACCACCTGGCGCACGACCTCCGGATCCTCGTTCCCGATGGCCCGGAGAGCCTCCCCGTACTCCGCCACCAGGGAGCGGAAGGTGATGACCTCGTCGTTGACCCGGGCCACGATCCGGTTCGGATCGTCGAGCTTCTGCTCGGGCAGCCCGCCCGGCGGGACGATGGCGCGCTCCGACTCCGGCGCCAGGGGGGAACTCGACGCCACGACCTTCTGGGGGTCGGAGGCGCAGGCGGCGCAGAGGATCAGGAGAAGCGAACAGAGAACCTTCGGCACATCCGCACCTCGGGGTCACGGGAAGTCGGGCATTGTAGAGTCGCCCGCGGCGATTCGCTCACCATTCGGTCAGCGGCGGGCGCGGGCGGCCGGAGCGGCGCGGCGGAACGCGGAGTCGAGGTCGGCGAGCAGCTCCGGTCCGTTCTCCCGGGGGTCCGCGAGGAGCAGGTGGACGGTCCGCTCGTCCACGATCCGCAGGCGGTTCCGGATCCGGGAGAGCCGTTCGGCGAGGCCCGGGATGTCGGCGCAGCGCATCACGACACGGTCCCGCCCCACCCGCACCAGGTGCTCGATCATGAGCCCGGCGGCGAGGATCCGCAGGCGCGCGAGGAGAACGAGGGGCTTCGCCTCCTCCGGCAGCGGCCCGAACCGGTCCTCGGCCTCCACCACGGCGGCGTCGAGATCGTCCTCGGAACGGGAGCGGGACAGCTTGCGGTAGACCTCGATCCGCTGCCGCTCGTCGGGCACGTAGTCGGCGGGCAGACGCGCCCCTACGTCGAGTTCGATGAACGGGTCGGTCCGCCGCTCCACGGGCAGCTTCTTCAGCTCCTTCACCGCCTCTTCGAGGAGTTCGCAGTAGAGCTCGTAGCCCACGGCGGCGATGTGGCCGGATTGCTGGGGACCGAGGATGTTGCCCGCGCCGCGGATCTCGAGGTCCCGCATGGCGATCCGGAAGCCGGCCCCCAGCTCCTGGAACTCCTCCACCGCCCGGATCCGCCGCTCGGCCACCGTGGGGACGCGGTGCGGGGGCAGGAGCAGGTGGCAGAAGGCGCGGTGGCGGTAGCGCCCCACCCGGCCGCGGAGCTGGTGGAGTTCGGCAAGGCCGAGGAGGTCGGCGCGGTCGATGATGATCGTGTTCGCGTTGGGGATGTCGAGCCCCGACTCGATGATCGTGGTCGTGAGGAGCACGTCCACCTCGCCGCGGATGAAGGCGAGCATCCTCGTCGACAGGTCCCGCTCCGCCATCTGGCCGTGCACCGTGGCGATCCGGGCCTCGGGCACGAGGGCGCCGAGACGGTGGGCGAGGCGGCCGATCGTCTCCACGCGGTTGTGGACGAAGAAGACCTGTCCGCCGCGGTTCATCTCCCGGAGGATCCAGCCCCGGATCGCACGTTCGTCGTACTCGTGGACCTCGGTGTGGATCGCCTGGCGCCCCGGGGGGGCGGTGGCCAGGGTGGAGATGTCCTTGATGCCGAGGAGCGCCATGTGGAGCGTGCGCGGGATGGGCGTCGCCGTCATCGTCAGGACGTCCACGGTCTTGCGGATCTGTCGCAGGCGGGACTTGTGCTCGACGCCGAACCGCTGCTCCTCGTCCACGATCACGAGGCCGAGGTCGGCGAACCGGACGTCCGCGGAGAGGAGCCGGTGGGTCCCGATGAGGATGTCCACCGCGCCCCGGGCCGCCTTCCCGACCACCTCCGCCTGCTCCCGGGGCGAGCGGAATCGGGAGAGCATCTCCACCACCACGGGGTAGTCGACGAGGCGCTGCGAGAAGGTCTCCAAGTGCTGCTGCGCGAGGACCGTCGTGGGCACGAGGACGGCCACCTGCTTCCCCGCGAGGACCGCCTTGAAGGCGGCCCGGATCGCGAGTTCGGTCTTCCCGTAGCCGACGTCGCCGCAAAGGAGGCGGTCCATGGGGCGCGGCGCCTGCATGTCCTCCTTGATCGCCGCGTTCGCCTCGGTCTGGTCGGAGGTGTCCTCGTACTGGAAGGATGCCTCGAACTCCGTCTGCATCCGGTCGTCCGGAGGGAAGGCGATCCCCGGCACCGCCGCCCGCACGGCCTGGATCTCGAGGAGGTCGGCGGCGAGGTCCCGCACCGCCTCCTTCACGCGAGCCTTCTCGTTCTCCCAGGCCGACCCGCCCACCCGGGAGAGCTTCGGCACGGCGTCCTTCGCCCCGATGTACTTCTGGACGAGGCCGGCCTTCGTCACCGGGACGTAGACCATGACCGAGTCGGCGAACTCGACCTTCAGGAACTCCTCGGTTCCGCCCCCCTTCACGATGCGGTCGAGGCCGCGGTAGCGGCCGATGCCGTGGGCGAGGTGGACGACGACGTCGCCGGGGGAGAGGTCCACGAAGTCGGCGATCGGCACCGACGGGCGGCGCCGGTCCGGCCGGCGCAGGCGGTAGCGGTCGAAGACCTCGTCGTGGGAGAGGAGCGCGGCGGAGAGGTCCGGCAGCCGGAACGACCGCGAGAGCCGGCCCACGAGGACCGTCACCCGCGAAACCCCCTCGAACTCGGAGCCCGCGAGGAACGTGGAGAGGCGGCGGGCCTCGGCGTCGTTGCTCGCGAAGAGGAGGACCTCGCGGCTCTTCGCCGCGACCTCCTCGAGGATCCCCTCCAGTTCGTCGAGGCTTCGGGCACTGCCCTCGAGCGCGAGCGCCACCACCGGCGCCCCGGCCGCCCCGGGAGGCACCGGCCGCGTGGTAAGGCGCAGCGTCGCCCCGGCCCGCGGCGCCCGGAGCAGCGTCGAGAACCGCCCGACGAGGCCGGCGCCGGCGGTCCGGGCGTCGAGCGCCGCCAACCACTCGCGGATGCGCGTCTCCTCCGAGAGGACGAGCAGGTAGCCCCCCGGCAGGTAATCGGTCACCGCCGCCGGGGCGTCCCGCCGGCACAGCTCCTCCACCGGAAGGAGGGAGAGCAGGAAGGATTCCGCCTTGTCCACCGAGCGCTGATTCGCCGGCTCGAACTGGCGGATCGACTCGACCTCGTCGCCGAAGAACTCGAGCCGAAAGGGAGCCTCCCGCGACCGCGGGAAGACGTCGAGGATCCCGCCGCGCAGCGAGAACTCGCCGGGAGCCTCCACCATCGGCACGCGGGTGAAGCCGGCGACGGACAGTTCCCCGGCGAAGACCGGAAGGTCGAGGCGGTCGCCCACCGCGATCCTCCGGCGCGAGGCGGCGAGCCGCTCCGGCGGGACCACGGGCTCGAGTGCCGCCGCCACGGGGGCCACGATGAACCGCGGTGGCCGGCCGTCGAGAAGCCGCTGGAGCAGGGAGAGCCGCGCGGCGAGCGCCGCGGGGTCGGCCGCCGGCGCGCCGCCCTCGCCGTCGGAGGCCGGGAAGACCCGGGCGGCGTCCTCGTCGCCGAGGAAGATCCTCAGGTCGCGCGCGAGGTCGTCGGCGCCGTCGCCGTCGGCGCAGACCACGAGGGCGGGGGGAAGGCGGCGGGACAGGGCGGCGAGCAGGAAGGCGTCCGCCGCGCCCCAGAGCTTCGCTGCCGTGAACTCCCCGCCCGCGGCAAGGGCACGATGGACCGCCTCGCCCTCCGGCGATCCGGCGAAACGCCGGAGGAGATCGCCGAGTTCGCTCACGGAGGTGTCGTCAGAGGCCGTTGGCGGCGTCGGCGCCCGTGCGCCGGCGGCGGTGGCGTCGGCGCGCGGGCGCGGCTCCGCCGCCGTTCGGCTTCGGAGCGGCCTGGCGCGGGCGATCCGGGGTGCGCTTCTTCGCCGCGAGGGCCTCGAGGGCGATGCGTGCGGCGTCCTGTTCGGCGTCCTTCTTGTTCGCGCCGCGCCCCGCCGGGTACTCCCGGCCGCCGATCACCGCCGCCACGCGGAAGAGCTTCGAGTGCTCCGGGCCCTTCTCCGCGAGGACTTTGTACAGCGGCGTCGCCCCCAGCTCCCGCTGGGCCTGCTGCTGGAGGAGCGACTTGTGGTTCTGCTCCTCGTGGGATCCCTTCAGGACCGCATCGATGTAGTGATGGAGCAGGTCCAGCACGAAGTGCCGCGCCGCCTCCATCCCGCGGTCGAGATAGACGGCGGCGATGAGCGCCTCCACGGCGTTGGCGATGAGGGAACGGGGGATTTCGTCCTTCTTGCGGAGCCCCTTGTTGATGAGCAGGTACTTGTCGACCCCGATCTCCAGTCCGAGCCGCGCGAGCGACTCGCCGGAGACCACGATCGACTTGACCCGGGTGAGGTCGCCCTCGTCGTCGCCGGGCAGCATGGAGAAGAGGTACTCCGACACGACCATCCCGAGGATCGCGTCGCCGAGGAACTCCAGTCGCTCGTTGCTGGGGTTCTTCTCGTCCTTGACCGAGGAGTGGGTGAGCGCCTTCCGGAGCAGACCCGTGCGGCGGAACAGATAGCCGATCGCCTCCTGACAGCCGAGCAATTCGTCGTTCACGTCTCCCGAACCATTCTTGTGGATCAAACTACCTCCTGGGAACCTCGAAACTGGCTACGAAGGGGTCGCGGGAGGATCGCGGGGACGGCGTCCCTCCGGGCGGCTCCGGCCGCGCGCGGGCGAGGGACGGTTCGGGTCGGGGTACCCCGCCCACCCGTCGGGATGGGCGAGGTAGCCGGACCAGAAATCCGGTATGCGCGTGCCCGCGGTCCGCGGCCGTCCGCGGTCCCGGGCCCCTCAAAAAGTATCATTCTACCCTTCTATATCGGCGGTATGCACGGAATCGTTCAGTCTCACTTCCGGCGGAAGACGTTCACGAACCAGTGCGAGCGGGGCCGGTAGCGGAGGACCTCCGCGTCCCAGGCGAACCGGGTCTCCGTCGGCGAAAGGATGTCCGCCACCCCGATGAGTTCGTAGTGGCGCCGGAGGAACGCCCGCGTCCAGACGAGCAGTGTCCGCTCGGAATCCGGCCCCACGCCCCAGGAGCAGGGGGTGGCGACCTCGATCGCGTACTCCGGGCGCGCCGCCCCGACCTCGGCGATCATCTCCTCCTGCATCTCGAGGGCATATGGCTGGTCCTCCATGAGGGGGTACATGTAGAGGTAGACGGTGGCGGAGCGCCGGTCGGCGTGGAACAGCGTCTCCGGCTCCGAACCCAGCACGACGATGCGGTCGCCGGGGTTCGTCCGCTCCCGGAGGACCCGGCCGATCACCTCCATCTCGATGAATGGGCTCGATCCGTAACGCAGGCGGCTGAGCTCCCGGGGGGATCGTTCGAAGAGGGTCTCGCGCTCCCCGGCGAGGAACGCGCAAAGGAGGACGAGGAGGCCCGTGGCGGCGGGGAGCCAGGCGACCCGGCGCGGCAGGAGGCGAGCGGCGAACCGGTCGACGGTCGCCGCCGCCGCCCCGACCAGGAGCGCCGCCGCGGGGAGGAGCAGGATGTAGTAGTGCTCCCGGAAATGGAAGCCGGGGCAGATCGCGAGAAGGGAGGCGGCGAGGAGAGCCGCCGGCGTGAACCGCCCCCCTGGCCGGACGGGGCGCGTCGCGAGGGACAGGACGAGACCCGCGGCGGCGGCGAACCAGAACGGAAGGCTCTTTGCCGTCGCGGTGCGGGCGGTTTCGAAGAGGATCCCGAGGGCCTCGGACGGCGAGCGCTGGGTCACGTACTCGGCGGCATACCGGAACGTCCAGAACCAGAAGCGGTCGAGAACTCCCGCGGCCGCGAGGACGGCGACGAGGAGGGCGGCGGGGAGGGCGGCACCGGCGGCGAGGAGCGCGATCGAGGCCGGCGCGCCCCGGCGGCCCCGCCGCAGGAGGAGGGCGGCGCCGAGGAGGAGATACGCCGCGCCGTGCTGCTTCATCAGGACGCCGAGACCGAGGCAGGCGCCGGCGGCGAGGACGGTCGCCGGGCGCGGCCGGCCCTCGTCCCGCAGAAGGAGGTACACCCCCGCGAGGACCGGGAGCAGCACGAAGTGCGTGGCGTGAGCGAAGAGTCCCATGATCCAGAGGTCGAGGGAGAAGACCGAAAAGCAGGCCGCCGCCGCGGCCCCGCCGACCGTCCCGAGGAGCCGCCGGCCGATCGCGAAGAGGAGGAGCGCGGTGGCGGCGTTGACGAGGAGCAGGCCGGTGCGGATACCCCGCGGTGTCTCCCCGAAGACGGCCATGATCCCGGCGTAGGCGTAGTAGGTCCCCGGGAACTTCATGTTGCAGGCCAGCCGGTAGGGCGGGACCCCGTCGAGGATGAGCTGGCCCGAGTAGGCGTACTCCCCCTCGTCTCGCTCCAGGGGCGTGTCGGCGGTGCGGAGCCGGACCACCGCCGCGAGGGCCATGGCCGCGAGCACGACCGCGATCCCCGCCGCCGCCCCGCCCCGCCCGCTGTTCCCGCCGCTCGTCACCCCCGGAGAATACCGGGAAGATTGACCCTGGGTCATTCTTCCCGCCCTGGGCCGGCGAGGCCGAGGGCGGGGGCGACGGGCTTCAGGGCCGCGATCACCTCGGCGATGTGGGCGGCGGGGTCGACGCCCAGCTCCTCCATGCCGCGGCGGATGTCCTCGCGGGAGACCTTCGCCGCGAAGGCCTTGTCCTTCAGCTTCTTCAGGACCGAGCGCGGCTCCACCTCGTGGATCGACTTCGAGGGGCGCACGAGCGCCACCGCGGTGACGAATCCCGAAAGCTCATCCACCGCGTAGAGCACCTTCGCCATGAGCGACTCGCGGGCCACGCCGACGTCCACGTGACCGAGGATGGCGAGCCGGATCTCCTCCGGGACCCCCCGCGCGGCGAGGATCTCGCTCCCCTTCAGGGGGTGGTCGGGCGACGTCGGGTGGATCTCGTAGTCGAAGTCGTGGAGGAGCCCGGCGATCCCCCACGCCTCCTCGTCCGCGCCGAGCTTCCGCGCGAAGGCCCGCATCACGGCCTCCACGGTCAGGGCGTGCTTCCGGAGCGACTCTCCCAGTGTGTGCTCGGTGAGGATCCGCCACGCGTCGTCGCGCGTCATGGGGGAACTCCCTTCGAACCCGGTCAGTGCCGGAAGTGCCGGGTCTTCGTGAAGACCATCGCGAGCCCGCGCCGGTCGGCCTCGGCGATCACCGCCTCGTCCCGGACGGAGCCGCCGGGCTGGATCACCGCCGTGGCGCCGGCCTTCGCGACCACCGCGAGACCGTCGGGGAACGGGAAGAACGCGTCCGAGGCGCAGACCGAGCCCTTCGCCCGCTCGCCGGCCCGCTTCACGGCGATCTCCGCCGATTCCACGCGGCTCATCTGGCCCGCGCCCACCCCCACCGCCGCGAGATCCTTCGTCAGCACGATGGCGTTGCTCTTCACGTGCTTCACGACGGCGAAGGCGAAGCGGAGTTCCTTCGCCTCGGCCTCGGTCGGCGCGCGCTTCGTGACGACGACGAAGCCGCCCTCGACGGCGGGATCGAAGATCCGCTGGTCGCGCTCCTGGACGAGGAGCCCCCCCACGAGCTGGCGCACCGCGAAGCCCGGCGTCCGCTCCCCGATCGGTCCCGTCTCGAGGATCCGGAGGCTCTTGCCCCACTTCGTCCTCGTCCGGAGGATCTCCAGGGCCTCGGGCTCGAAGCCCGGGGCCACCATCGCCTCCACGAACTTGTCGGGCCGCGCGATCTCGTCGGCGGTGGTCGCGTCCACCGTGCGGTTCAGGGCGAGGATGCAGCCGAAGGCCGACACCGGGTCGCACTCGTGGGCCCGCCGATAGGCCTCGCGGAGGTCCGCGCCGAGCGCCACGCCGCAGGGGTTCGTGTGCTTCACGACGACGGCGGCGGGCCCGTCGAACTCCTTGACCAGTTCGAATGCCGCGTCGAGGTCCATCAGGTTGTTGTAGGAGAGCGCCTTCTTGTCGGTGCGGATCGTGGCCCGGGCCACGCAGGCCTCCCCCGGCGCAGTCTCCCGGTAGAAGGCGGCCTTCTGGTGGGGGTTCTCGCCATAGCGGAGATCCAGCACCTTCACGAGGCGCGGCGGCCAGCTCTCCGGGAAGGCCGCGCCCGTGTCGCGTCTCGAGAACCACGCCGCGATCGCCGCGTCGTAGGCCGACGTGCGGGCGAAGGCCTCGCGGGCCAGCCGCCGCCGGAACTCCCCGCCGTCCACGCCGCCCTCGATCCCGGCGAGCACTTCGCCGTATTGCGCGGGATCGGTGACCACCCAGACGTCCTCGTGGTTCTTCGCCGCCGAGCGGACCATGGAGGGGCCGCCGATGTCGATCTGCTCCACGGCCTCCTCGCGCGTCACGCCCGGCTTCGCGACGGTGTCCTCGAAGCGGTAGAACACCACGCAGACGAGGTCGATCGGGGCGATGCCGGCCTTCTCCATGGCCGCGCGGTGGGCCGGGTCGGCGCGGCGGCCGAGGATGCCGCCGTGGACCTTCGGGTGCAGGGTCTTCACCCGCCCGTCGAGCATCTCCGGGAAGCCGGTCACCTCCTCCACCGGCGTCACGGGAAGTCCCGCCTCGCGCAGACTCTTCGCCGTCCCGCCGGTGGAGAGGAGTTCGAAGCCGAGCCGGTCGAGGCCCTTCGCGAACTCGACGAGTCCGGTCTTGTCCGCCACGGAGAGGAGCGCCCGCCGTTTCATGACTTCTTCCTTCCGCCGCCGATGCGGCTCTTCAGCCATGCCTCGATGAACTCGTCGATCTCCCCGTCGAGGACCGCGTCCACGTTGGACGTCTCGACCCCCGTCCGGAGGTCCTTCACCAGCTTGTAGGGATGGAGGACGTACGAGCGGATCTGGTAGCCCCAGGCGATCTCGCCCTTTTCGCCGTACATCTTCTTCAGTTCGTCCTGCCGGGCCTCGTCCTGCATCTGGCAGAGCTTGGCCTTGAGGAGCAGCATCGCCATGCGCCGGTTCTTGTGCTGGCTGCGCTCGTTCTGGCAGGCGATCACGATGCCCGTGGGCAGATGGGTGACGCGGACCGCGGAGTCCGTCACGTTCACGTGCTGGCCGCCGGCCCCGCCCGAGCGGTAGGTGTCGACCTTCAGGTCGGCCTCGTTGACCTCGACCTCCGCCTCCTCCACCTCCGGCATCATGTCGAGAGAGGCGAAGGAAGTCTGGCGCCGGTGGGCGGCATCGAAGGGCGAGAGGCGCACGAGGCGATGGACTCCCATCTCGGCCCGGAAGTAGCCCGAGGCCCAGGGCCCCTTCACCTTGAACGTGGCCTTGCGGATCCCGGCCTCCTCCGCCGGCAGGCGATCCACGAGTTCCGTGGCGAAGCCGCGACGCTCGCAGTAGCGCAGGTACATGCGCAGGAGCGTGTCCGCCCAGTCCGCGGCGTCCGTCCCCCCCGCCCCGGCGTGGATCGAGACGAAGCAGTCGAGCGCGTCATGGGGGTCGGACATCGCCGCCTGGAACTCCAGTCGGTCGAGGCGGGCGGCGAGCCCTTCCGCCTCCTTTTCGAGGTCGGCGATCGCGGAGGCCTCGTCAGCCTCGAGAGACATCTCCAGCAGGACCTCGGCATCGGAACAGGCCGATTCGAAGTCTCCCCACGGCTCCACGACGGCCTTCAGCGCCTTCAGTTCGCGGACGACCTTCTGCGCGGCCTCCGGGTTGTCCCAGAAGCCCTGCTTCGCCATCCCCTCTTCGAGCTTCGCGAGCCGTTCCCGCTTGCCCCGGCAGTCAAAGAGACTCCATGGCGTGGTCGAGACGCCCGCGGAGGTCCTTCATGCGGTCCTTCAGCTCTTCGTACATGGCTTCCCTCGCGAAACCCGGAGGATAACACCGGCGGCGGAATTCCCCGCCGGTTTCGGCCGGGAACCGGGATTCGGTGTAAAATGGCAACTTGGTCTGTCGTCCGGCCGCGGCGTCCCGGGACCCCGCCGCGCGCTCCGGAAAGGGGGCGAACATGAGAGCCAGGATGGGCATTCGGGGCCGCCTCGTGATCCCCGCGGCGATGCGGCGGAGACTCGGTCTCGAAGCCGGGATGCTCCTCGAGCTGACCTGCGAGAGCAACTCCGTCCGGATCACGCGTGCCGGGTCCGGTCCGACCCGCAAGATCGGAGTCACCTCGAACCGCCCGTGATCAGTCGCCGGCCGCCGCGATCATCGCGGCGACGACCGTCGCGATCCAGCCGAGAGCGGTCAACGCGGCGGAGGCGGCAGAGGACCCGGCCCGCGGGGCACCAGTCCCCGCCGGCCCGCCGGGCGAGGAGGATCACCAGCACCAGCACCACGGGTCCGAGTTTCACGCTGAACGTGATGGCCGGGCCCTTCAGAACGACCGGCTGGCCCCGCAGTCCGGACACTCCCAGGTGACGTTGTTGCAGGTCAGGCCCCAGGCGTTCTCGGCGAAGCATGCCGAACAGATCATGAACCCGCAGCGGCAGGACCAGGCGAAGGGCACCTCCCGGTCGCAGATCGTGCAGACGAACTCCCCGACGGCCTTCCGCCGCCAGGTGGCGCGCCCTTCCCGCCGGGCCGGATCCGGTGCGGACGCCATCTTCCGGTCGAGCGTCAGGCCCCGCCGGCCATCGTCGACATCACTTCGCGCTTCAGCGCGCCGCGGGCCACCTCGCGGTTCAGGATCGAGATGTTGCGGACCGAGATCTGCTTGGGGCAGGCCGATTCGCACTCGCCTTCGTTCGTGCAGCCGCCGAAGCCGAGCAGGTCGTGCGCGAGGAGCATCTTCAGCGCGCGCCGCTTGCGCTCCGGGTGGCCCTGGGGCAGGTACGAAAGCTGCGCCACCTTGGCCGAGGTGAAAAGCATGGCCGAGGCGTTCTTGCAGGCGGCCACGCAGGCGCCGCAGCCGATGCAGGCCGCGGCGTCCATGGCTTTCTCCGCGGCGTACTTCGGCACCGGGATCGCGTGGGCGTCCGGCGCCTGGCCCGTGTTCACGGAGACGAAGCCGCCCGCCAGGATGATGCGGTCCAGCGCCCGGCGATCCACGATCAGGTCCTTCACCACCGGGAACGCCTTCGCCCGGAAGGGCTCGATCGTGATCGTGTCGCCGTCCTTGAAACGGCGCATGTGGAGCTGGCAGCAGGTGATCCCCCGGTCGGGGCCGTGGGCCTTCCCGTCCACCATGCAGCCGCATGTGCCGCAGATGCCCTCGCGGCAGTCGGAGTCGAAGGCCACCGGCTCCTCGCCCTTCTTCAGGAGCTCGTCGTTGAGCTGGTCGAGCATCTCCAGGAAGGACTGGTGCTCGGAGACCCCCTCCAGGCGATAGGTCTTGAAGGCGCCCTTGTCCTCCAGCCCCTTCTGGCGCCAGATGCGGAGCGTGAGGTTCATCGTGCCGTGGCTCATTTGTAGCTCCTCGTCGAGGGCTTCACGTTCTCGAAGGTGAGCGGCTCCTTGTGGAGCGCGGGCGCCGCGCCCGCCCCCTTCCACTCCCACGCGGCGACGTAGGAGTAGTTCGCATCGTCGCGCTTCGCCTCGTTGTCCTCGGTCTGGTACTCCTCGCGGAGGTGGCAGCCGCAGGACTCCTTCCGGTCGAGGGCGTCCTCCACGATCAGCTTCGCCAGCTCGAAGAAGTCGCAGACCCGGCCGGCGTACTCCAGCGTCTGGTTCAGCTCGCCCGGGCCGCCGATGACCGCGGCTTCCTTGTAGAAGCGGGCCTCGAGCTCCGGGATGAGCGCCCGGGCCTCGAGGAGTTGCTTCTCGTTCCGGCCCATGCCGCACTTCTCCCAGAGGACGGCGCCGAGCTCCTTGTGGCAGTCGTCCACCGACTTCTTCCCCTTCATGGCGAGGAGTTTCTTCTGCCGCTCCTCCGCCTCGCGGATCGCGTCCTTCGCGGCCGCGTGGTCCGGACCGACCAGTCCCGGCTTCTTCCCGGCGAGCCAGCCGCAGATCGTGTAGGGGATCACGAAGTAGCCGTCGGCGAGCCCCTGCATGAGGGCGCTCGCGCCGAGGCGGTTCGCGCCGTGGTCGGAGAAGTTCGCCTCCCCCAGGACGAAGAGCCCCGGCACGTTGCTCATGAGGTCGTAGTCCACCCAGAGCCCGCCCATCGTGTAGTGGAGGGCGGGGAAGATCCGCATCGGGACGCTGTACGGGTCCTCGTCGGTGATGCGGAGGTACATGTCGAAGAGGTTGCCGTACTTCTCGGCGATGACGTTCTTCCCGACCCGCTTGATGGCGTCGCGGAAGTCGAGGTAGACCGCGAGGCCCGACTCCCCCACGCCGCGCCCCTCGTCGCAGACGGTCTTGGCGGCCCGGGAGGCCACGTCACGCGGCACGAGGTTCCCGAAGGCCGGGTAGCGGCGCTCCAGGTAGTAGTCGCGCTCGTCCTCGGGGATCTGGTTCGGGGCGCGCTTGTCGCCCTTCGCCTTCGGCACCCAGACCCGGCCGTCGTTGCGGAGGCTCTCGCTCATGAGCGTGAGCTTGCTCTGCCGGTGCTTCCCCACCGGGATGCAGGTGGGGTGGATCTGGACGAAGCAGGGGTTCGCGAAGAGCGCGCCGCGCCGGTGGGCGCGCCACGCCGCGGTGACGTTGCAGCCCATGGCGTTCGTCGACAGGTACCAGGCGCGCGAGTAGCCGCCGGTGGCGAGGCAGACCGCGTCGGCGGTGTGGGCCTCGATCTTCCCGGAGATGAGGTTGCGGGTCACGATGCCGCGGGCGATGCCGTCCACCACGATGAGATCGAGCATCTCGGTGCGCGGGAAGAGCGTCACCGGCCCCTCCGCCACCTGCCGCATGAGCGCGGAGTAGGCGCCGAGGAGGAGCTGCTGGCCGGTCTGGCCCCGGGCATAGAAGGTGCGGGAGACCTGCGCGCCGCCGAAGGAGCGGTTCGCGAGGTAGCCGCCGTATTCGCGCGCGAAGGGGACGCCCTGGGCCACGCACTGGTCGATGATGTTGTTGCTCACCTGCGCGAGGCGGTAGACGTTCGCCTCGCGAGCCCGGAAGTCGCCGCCCTTCACCGTGTCGTAGAAGAGCCGCCAGATCGAGTCGCCGTCGTTCGGGTAGTTCTTGGCGGCGTTGATGCCGCCCTGGGCCGCGATGCTGTGGGCGCGTCGCGCGCTGTCGAGCATCGTGAACGCCTTGACCCGGTAGCCGAGCTCGCCGAACGTCGCGGCGGCCGAGGCCCCGGCGAGACCGGTACCGACGACGATGATCTCGTACTTGCGCTTGTTGGCGGGGTTCACGAGCTTCATGTCGAAGCGGTGCTTGTCCCACTTCTTCTCGATCGGGCCGTCGGGGATCTTCGAGAGGAGTTCCACTATGCACCTCCCTTCGCGAAGAGCACGAAGACCGGGATCGAGGCGTACCCGATCGAAAGGAGGAGCCCGAAGAGCCGCGAGATCCGGTTCACCGTCGGGAAGCTCCGCTCGCCGTTGACCCCGAGCGTCCGGATCGAGCTCTGGAGCGCGTGGCTCGCGTGGAGCCCCACGATGGAGACGGCGATGATGTAGCCCGCCGCGTAGGGCAGGTAGAGGAAGTGGTCGGTCACCGCGCCGTGGAGGTCGAGGAGGCCCGCGGCCGTCGTCCCGTGCTCCGCGAACTTGAAGTTCAGAAGGTGGACCACCATGAAGAAGACGATGAGGAGTCCGGAGTAGATCATCGTCCGGCTGGCCACCGTCTTCCCGCCCTTGCCCGTGAACTCCGCGTACCGCACGGGCCGCGCGGCCCGGTTCTCCAGCGTCAGGGAGATGGCGCAGACGGTGTGGGCGAGCAGGAAGAAGACGAGTCCCGCCTCGAGGACGATGAGGATCGGCCCGAGGGAGATCAGGTGCTCGGAGTAGCCGTTGTACATGTCGGGGCCGCCGAAGAAGGTCAGGTTGCCGAGCATGTGGGCCAGCAGGAAGAGGCACCACACGAGCCCGGCGATGGCCATGACCCACTTCTTCCCGATCGTCGTTAAGGCGGACTTCCCGACCGTGGCGGTCTCGAGGTCGATCACGACGGGCTTCAGCACTCCGGGGGGAAGCGCGAGCCCGGACCG
>JALOQY010000067.1 GCA_025459285.1 Planctomycetota bacterium
TTATGACCGGCATTGAGTCGTCCGACGACAGCGGCCGCCGCTTGCGTTTTGGCTGGTACCGCTCGAACTGCCCATTGGTGATCTCAGTCCTCGCCATCCAGAACCCTGTCCTGATCTCCACCCAGTGAGGCGGACACTCGTTGGTGTTGTGCCTCGGGTGCTTGCCCCAAGGAAGGCCCAGAGCCGCGCAAATCCGCCCGACCAGATCTCCTTCTTGGCAAAAAAAGTGCGACCCCATCCTGAAGTAGCCGGGCTTCAGTTCCACGAACTCCACGCCCTCGATGGTCATGGTCCGACCGGTGGGACCGCCGGCGGGCGGGAAGCCGTACTTCAGGATCAGCCTCGGCGGGGGCTGGTCGCAGAGGTTCCAGACCGCCGAGACGAGGCCGACGAGGAAGAGCACGACGAAGGCGGCGATGAGCAGCCGGTTCAGCACGCGAGTATTGTACGCGAGCACCGCATGCTGGTGCGGAGAGTGTCGGGACTACCCCGGCCCTCGGAACGGGTTCCCCCTCAGCCTCACCCCGTCGAACCGGTGCTCCCGCACCCACTGCGCGTGCCCCGGATGGCCGGGTGGTCCCGCTCGTCGTGGATCTCCGCCAGCGTCTTCCCCACCTCCGGGCCGTAGACCAGGCGCGCCCTCGTCGTCCGCGAGGCCAGCGCCAGCGCGGCCCCGTGGTCCGGTTACCGACCGATCCGGCTCTTCAGGTCCTCCATCGGCGGAAGCTCCGGCGCCCGTCGCTCTGGTGCGAGTACTTCAGCGCCGGCAGGTCCTGGCGCAGCTCCCGCTTGATCCTCGACGGGCAGTCGGCCAGCGTCGCCTCGGAGACGATCCAGTCGCGCAGCGCCCACCAGAGCTCGGCGTCGTCCGCCCGCGGGGCCGCCCCGAAGTTTTCCTCGTTCACATCCTGGCCGAGCTCGCGGAGACGATCCACCGGCCCGGCGCCCGTCCCGTCCGTGGCGTCGATCGAGATCCGGAAGGCGTGCTCCTTTCCGAGGCCCAGGCGCTTCGCCGTGTCCACCACGCGGCCGGCGACCTCCATCCCGTCGGGGCGGGCGAAGTCCTCGGCGTGAACGATCTCACCGCCCCGGACGGCTTGGATCGTCGTCTGGTCGTCCCCGTAGCGCGCCACGTCCACCCCGATGGCGAGGGGCTCCTCGTTCACCAGGGGCGGCCGGCCCTCGAAGGCCGCCTCCAGGTCGGCGATCGCGATCAGGTTCTCGATCGCCGACGTCGGGAAGAGCCCCCGGACCTTGAACTGGTAGACCGGGTCGTTCTCGTAGTCCGGGTTGTACTTCGCCCGCATCTCCTCGACCTGGTGCCAGGTCACGCCCCACGGGAGCACCTGGCGGCGCGCGTTCACGTTCGAGGTGGTCGATGGCGATGTCCATGGCCTCCTCGAACCTCTCGCGGTAGGCGGGGTTCTGGATCCAGAGGTAGTGGCTGCGGCGTCCGACGCCGGCGACCTGGGCGACGGCGGTAGTGAATTCCACGGGATCGCGATCTTCTTCTACTTCCAGGACCACCTGCCACCGCACTTCCACGCGGTCTGTTCCGGGATGAGCGCGCAGGTGACCATCGAGACACTCGCTCTTCTCGCCGGATCGCTGCCCCGCGCAAAACTGCGGAGGGTCAAGGAATCCCGAGTGGCCGCGTACCTCCTTGCGGCTTCGGGATGTGCACGCGACGGACGGGCCCCGGCCGGTACCGACCCGACCGCAGTTCCGCCGCCAGTTCTTCGAGCATCCTGATCGATCCCGCACGTTCGACATCCTCGATGCGGATGCCGTCCGTGCCAGCACTGCCGCCGTTCTCCCGGACCATCTCCCAGGCCCGCCAGAGAACGTCGCTACGCCAGATACGGTCAAACAACGCATGGAACCTCCGCGTTGGCCGTGCCTTGGCCGCGCGGTACAGCGCCCGTTGGAGGGCTCGCACTTTGTCGCCGTCGCCGTCTCCGGCGGCGGCGGGGTGGTTGGCCTCTCGGCATGCCCTCGTGCCACCTTCCTCGGGGCGCACGGGTGAAGCAGGGGTCCTTCCCTCCGGCCGGCTTGTGCTGGCGCGGCCCTCATCGGTACCACGACTCCATCTGACTCCCTCCCGGCACGTTCCGACGAACCGAATGCCCGGGCGACTTCGCATTGAGTGGCGTAGCCGCCGTCCACGCGGAAGACCATCGCATAGGCTTCCGCCACCTCGTCGCGTGCCCCGTGGTGGTGCATGGGGAGCCCTGCGACCACGACGACGCGGAACTCGTCTTCAATCCGGAGGGTGCACCGGCCGTTGATGATCACAACGCCGGACTCGATCGGATCCAAAGGAGGAAACGGCAGTTCCATGCCCATGTCACCGTCCTGACGCGACACGGGCGGTCGAGAGCCAAACCGGACAGAATTGGGTCCGCACCCTCCGCCTCCGGGCGCCCCCCCCCGGAGGGTACCGAGGGGCAAGAAGGAGGAGCGGGGCATTCGGACGGCGCGCACGGGCCTCGGCGCGGGAAGCACCGACCGCCGCGGGTCTGAGAGCCACCGTCGGGCGAAGGAACGACCGGCGAACCGGACGGTCCGGCTCAAGAGAGAGTGGGCCAAAGCGGTCACCAGCGCGGCAGCCCGGGCCAAAAAAGCGCACAGGTATTGGTCCGCACCCGCCCGACGTCGCTCCGGCGGATGTCAGGAGGGAGTCAAGTCGGACAATCGGGCGCCAACACGCATGCCAGTCCGGACTTATATCGATGTCGAGCGTGCCGAGGGGGCTGGAAGACGGAGGGGGAGGTCAGGAGATCTGGAGTCGCATCCACCGTCCCGTGGTGATCGACGGACGGAAGGGCGGACAGGGGAGATGCCGCCACGGACCGGACCGCCGTCCTGCCCGATCGCGCCATCAGGCTGCCAGGAAACGTGGCGGCCGAGACCGGGGTCCCCCTCCTCCTCGCCCGCTGGGAGATCAACCGCGTCAAGGTCGACGTCGCCCTCGCGCGCCTGACGAATCGGCCCTTCGGGTCGCCGGTGTCCTTCGCGGAGTGGTACGCGGAGCGCGGGAAGGAGACACGGGCGGCGTGGGTTCTCGCCGGCTTCCGGGAAGCGGGCCTCGCGATCTCCGACCTCGCCGCGGACGACGCCGTGCCGGTCCTGCTCCGCGCCCTCGCCGACGAACGGGACCACCTCCGCTGGAACGCGTTCCGGGCGCGGCGCGAGAGGACCGGCCTCTCGATCGGCCGCGACGCCATCACCACCCACTTCCCGAAGCCTCACGAACTGAAGGCCGCCGTCGCCCGCCGGCACTGCCACTTCGCCCGCGGAGCGCGGGCTACTTCCCGGGGGCGAGCGGTTCGGCGGCGGGGGTGACCTCGCGGGGGACGCGGACGGGGACCGTGGCGCGGCGCAGGAAGAGCAGCGCGAAGCAGGTGTCCACGAGGTCGCCGCCCTGCCAGGCGCCGTCGCGGCCCTGGTTCGCGACGAGATACGTGGCGCCCTCGCGGTACCACTCGTGGTCGCCGAAGAACTTCACGTCGCAGAGAGCCCCGGTCCGCTCCAGGCCGAAGAGGTAGTAGTAGTGCCAGCCTCCGCCCCGCCGGCGGGCCGAGGGATTTCGATCCACGGCGAAGTTCGTCGCGAGCCAGGCGAGCCCGTCGCGGATCCCGCGCTCCATCCGCTCGCCGAAGGGCCCCTTGTACGCCGACGTGTCGAGCAGCTCCGAACGGCAGATCGCGAGGCAGGAGACGCCGGAGGTCGTCATGGAGCCGGTGGACTCGTCGCCGGGCATGTAGCCCCAGCCCCGGGCCCGGTCATACATGTTCGTCGCGTAACGCTGGGCATAGCCCGGCCCGGCGTCCATGTGGATGATCCGCCGCACCTCCGGGCCGTCCTTCTCCTGCGCGTCGAGGAGGTGGTTCGCCGACTGGATGAAAGGCTTGCGGCCCAAGTCCACCCCGCAACGCCGCGCGGCGATGAGGCCGAGGAGCGCGTACTGCGTGTTGCTGTGGTCGATGCCCCCCGCGGGGTAGCGCCACACCGTGTCGGTCTGCCGGGAGACCATCCACTTCGCCATATCCGCCATCCACGCGAAGTCGGCCTGGGGCAGGTCCACCCGCCGTTCGTGACGCGGGCGCCCGTAACGGTCCGGCGGCCCCTGCTTCTCCGCCACCCGCGGGGCATGGGCCTCCTCCATGGCCATCATGAGGATCGCCACCTCGTACGTCTTCAGCCGGTCCTGCTGCAACTCACGGTAGCGCTTCGCGAGCAGGCGGAAGGCCTTCTGCACCTTCTCCGCCTTCCGCGGGTAGTCGCACTTGAGGAGCGTGAGGAGGGCGAGCGCGGTCACGCCGAGCGGGTAGTCGTCCTCGTAGCCGGGCCAGGAACCGTCCTCGTTCTGCCGGGCGGCCACCCACAGCATGCCGCGGTCGATCGCATCGTTGACCCGCTCGATGAAGCGGGCGTTCTCCTCCTCCATGTCCCCGGCTCCGGCGGGGCCGCCGAGGAGAAGGACCAACAGGAGCAGAGGCGACCGGACGAGCAGTTGGCGTCTCATGCGATCGATTATCGCCGGAATCGCGATCTCCGCCACCTCCCGTGAGACCCGTCGAATTCGGCGCCGACTCCACCTGCGGGCCCACCGCCGCCCTCCCGCCCGGGTCTTGCGCCGCATTCCATCTGTGGCTACAATAGCTACATGACCGTGACGGCCGGCGTACGGGAACTGAAGAACTCGCTCTCGCGCTACCTCCGCCTCGTCCGCGAAGGAGAGAACATCATCGTGCTGGACCGCGGCAGGCCCGTGGCCATCCTCAGCGCCATCGGTGGAATCCGACCGGCCATCTCCACCGCCGAACACCTGGCGGGCCTGGCCGCCCAGGGCCATCTGCGGCTGGGCACGAGTCGCCGGCTCCGGTTCCCGGCGCGACCGCCGAAGATCGACCTGTCGGGCGCCGTGCTCGCCGACCGGGAGGAGCGCGGGTGATCTGGCTCGATTCGAGCTGGCTCGTGAAACTCTACGTGGAGGAAGACGATTCCGCCGAGGTCCGGGCCGCGGTGGATGGCGCGGGCTCGGTCCTCGTCAGCGAGGTCGCCTACGTGGAATTCCATGCCGCCGTGGCGCGCCGCCGGCGGGACGGGTCGCTCTCGGGCCGGTCGGCCGGTGCGCTCATCCGCCGCTTCCGCCGGGACTGGCCGGACCGCCACCGCGTCACGGTCTCTGAGGAGGTCGTCGGACGCGCCGCGGATCTCCTGCTGGCTCACCCCCTTCGCTCCCTCGACGCGATCCAGCTCGCCTCCGCCCTCCTCGCGGCCACCGGCGCGCCGGAGCCGCTCCGGTTCGGCGCCGCCGACGTCCGCCTCCTCGCCGCCGCGCGCGCCGAGGGGCTCGACCTGCTCCTCGCCAGGTGAGCCGCCCGGGCCGGACCCCGGGCCACCGGTCCTGACGCTTGCATATTGCATGCACCTGTGGGAACATGCCGACATGGACGTTTCCCTGACAATCCGTAACGTACCCGGGTCGGTGCGGGACGAACTCGCGGCCCGTGCCTCGGCCCGCGGCCAGTCGCTCCAGCAGTACCTACTGTCCGAGCTGATCGACCTGGCCCGGAGGCCGACCGTCGCCGACGTCCTCTCCCGCGCGCGGGCAAGGAAGGCCGCCACGGCGAGCGGACTGTCGTCCGGCCAGATCCTCGCCCACCTCGAGAGGGACCGCCGGTGAGCGTGGTCGTTGACCCTTCCGTCGTCGTGGCGGCACTCACGGGCAAGGGGTCCGCCGGAGACTGGGCGGAGTCCCTGCTGCTCGACGGCGCGCTGTCGGCCCCGGCCCTCCTGCCGGTGGAGGCGGCCAATGTCCTGCGCCGCGCCGTCCTGGCAGATGAGCTGCCGGAAGCCCTGGCCGAGGAGGCCCACGCCGACCTGCTCGACCTCCGGATCGACTTGTTCCCGTATGCGCCGTTCGGGCCGCGCGTGTGGGAGCTGCGGGCGAACCTCACCGCCTACGATGCCTGGTACGTCGCGGTGGCAGAGGGACTCGAGGTCCCCCTCGCCACTCTCGACCTGCGCCTGGCCCGCGCCCCCGGCCCCCGCTGCCGGTTCCTGACGCCTCCGGCCGGCCGGTCATCCCGTCCCCGCCGCTAGCCCGTCGGGGCCAAGGACGATCTCTGCACTGCGACCCGTTGCCCCGACAGGCTGACCGCCGGCCGTTTCGGAGTTCCTCCGGGCCGGCCCTTCCGGTATCCTGCCCCCTCGGACGAAGGAGAAGGCGGCATGCCAACCGACGCGGGGAGTCCGTTTCGCGACCCATCCGACCCGAAGTACCGGCCCCCGGTCCGGACCCGCCGGGGATCGTGGGCGACCGGACCCGAGCCGCCACCGCTGCCGGTGACGCGGGTCCGGCGTCCCGGCATCCATCCCTTCACCGTGGGCGAGGCGGTCGCCACCGCCTTCGTCGTCTGGTTCCGGGGACTGGTCCCGTTCACGATCCTGGCGGTCCTGTTCGCCCTCCCGATCCTCATCACCGGCGTGGTGCTGCTCTCCGTCTTCCCGGCCGGCACGGGGGGGGGCAAGGCCTGGAATGAGGGCCTCCTCCTTCTCCAGGCCATCCTGAACCAGTTCCTCGCCGCGGCCGTGACCTACGTGACGGTGGATCGGCTGAGAGGCGGGAGGACCGGCATCGTCGAGTGCATCCGCAAGGGGCTCTCCCGCATCCTGCCCGTGCTGCTCGTCTCCGCGATCCTGTCCGCGCCCTTCTACCTGATCGGGCTCACCGGCAGGCTCTTCGAGGGCCGCGAGGGAGAATACCACCCGTTCGCTCTGGCGCTGATACTGGTCCTGATCCCCCTCGCGATCCTCTACATCGCCTTCTCCGTCGCGGTCCCCGCGGCGGTCGTGGAGCGGCCGAGGGCCCTGGGCCTCGCCGCCCTCGGGCGGAGCTTCGACCTCACCCGAGGCCGGCGGTGGCGGGTCTTCTGGGCTCACGTGCTCGTCCTGCTGTGCGCCTCCGCCGGTGCCTTGCTGACCGTCCTCCTCGGCACGCTGCTGATCGGCGACCCCACCACCCCCGAAGCGATTTACGGAAGTGAACGGCTCCCGTGGTTCATCCTCGGTATCGTGATGTCGTGCCTCCTCGAGCCCCTCACGGCCGCCTTGCCGGCCGTCATCTACTCGCAACTCCGCCGCGAGAAGGAGGGCGTGGAGGCCGACGAGATCGCCGAGATCTTCGGCTGACCGGGTCCGGCCGCGAACTCCCGTGCTGCTGGCAGCCTGGTCCTCAGCGCCGCTTCTTCTCGCGCCGGCGTCCGAGGAGGAGTTCCTGCTCCAGTCGCCCGCGCTGGGCGGCGTAGAAGTCCGAGAGGAACCGGTCCCTTCCGGTGACCTCCCCGGTCCAGCCGATCTTCTCGCGGATCTTCTTCGCCGCCACGTCGCGGGCCGCCTCGTTCGCCTCGGGAGGCAGCCGCAGCAGGTTCTCCAGCACCTGCAGCTCGTAGATGCCGTAGACGTCGAGCTGTTCGCGCGTGAACTCGAAGGCCGGGCCCGGCAGGCCTCCGGTCGGCGGCCGCTCCGAAAGGTCCGGGAGCAGGACCGTCCGGGGCGCGCGCACGACCATGGTCCCGCCGAGCAGGTCCCCGATGCGGAGCCGGTCGCGGTTCAGGAGCGGCACGAACAGCACCACGACCAGCCAGAGCGAGGCCAGGACCGCGACCCAGACCGGCGCTCCCGGCAATACCTGCTCGGGTCCGGAAAGGGCGGCCACCGGCAGGAGCACCTCGAACTCGCGGGTCACGTTCCGCGCCAGGACGGCACGGACGCTGAGCGGTCCTCCGTTCCGGCTGATGACCCGCAGCCCCATGGCGCGCTTCCCGGGCGTGTCGCCACGCCGGGCCTCGAGCAGGACGAAGTAGAACGTCCAGAGGAGGAACAGGGCGACGAGGACCGCACTCCACGTGAAAGCCGAATCGTGCGCCATGAGGAGGACGAAGAGCAGCACGAGCACACCCACGGCCATCAGGAGCAGGTCGAGGAACAGAGCGACGACGCGATCCCCCGCCGCCCCGACGCCGAACCGGAGGGGGACTCCCTCCGGCGTCACGATCATCCGATAGCGAACCCCGCTCTCGATCACTTCGACCTCCGGCCGAGCAGAAGGAACCATGCCAGGAGGAACACGGCGGTCGAGGCCGCGATCGCGAGGCGGGCCGGGAGGACCATCACGGTCTGGCGGAGCACCCCTTCCACGAGCCCGGCGACGAAGAACAGGGGCACCGTGCCCAGCACGACCCGCGCGCCCTCCCGCCCGGCGGCGGCGAGACTCGAAAGCCGCGTCCTCCGGCCGGGGAACACGAGCGCCGAACCGAGCGCCAGCCCGGCCCCGCCGCACAGGACGACCGCGGTGAGTTCGGTGATACCGTGCGGAAGCAGCCAGCCGAGGAGGTCCACGGTGAGACCCCGCGAGTGGTGGAGGCCCGCGAACGCGCCGAGCGTGAGGCCGTTCACGAAGAGGAGCGCGAACGCGGGCACCCCGGCGAAGAAGCCCAGGAAGAACGCGAGGAAACCGACGCGGGCGTTGTGCGTGAAGAGACCGGCGGTGAAGAAGGCGAGGGAGCCGCCGGGCGGCGCGCGCTCGCAGTAGAGCGCCGCCCGGAGACTCTCCGTGCTGGCCGCGGGGTCGCGCCCCGCGGCAAGGTCCTCGCTCACGAGGGAGTAGAAGTTCTCGGGATCGGCGACCGTCAGGGCGAAACCCGCGACGACCCCGAGCAGGAGCAGCATCGCGGCGAGCGCGATGGGCCGGCGGAGGGACCGGACGGCGAAGGGGAAGCCGTCCCGCAGGAACTCCGCGGCCGCCGCGGCAAGCCGCCGCTTCGGCGCGTAGACCTGCACGTAGGCGCGCGCGCAGAGGCTCTCCAGGTAGTCGAGGAGATTGCGGTCGAGGGAGATCGCCCGGGCCACGGACAGGGAGGAGACGGTCGCCCGGTAGAGGACCGGCAGGCGGAGGACATCGCCCGGCCGCAGGGAGCGGAGACCGCCCGTCTCGACTCGCCGGATCAGGGCCTCCAGTTCCCGGAAGCCCGCCTCCCGCTCCCGGCGGAACTCGAAGCTGCCGAGCTTCACATGGCCGGCCATCAGAGAAGTTCCCGTTTCTTCACGAGCAGATACCGGTCGAGGAGCGCGCCCGACAGCTCCTCTGCCGCTGCATCGATGCACTGGACTCCCCGGCGGCGCAGCCTCCGGATCGCGAGGTCCCGGTCCCGCAGGAGGTCCCCGGCGACGACGGCCCGATTGAGGTCGGAGGCGGAGTCGGGCCGGCGCGCGGCCACCCGGAGTAGACCGGGATCCCTCAGCGTCACGCAGAGGACAAGGTGCCGGGCCGAGAGCCGGCCCAGGTTCTCCACCATCAACTCGACCATCACCGAGTCCATGAACTCCGTGAACAGCACGACGAGCGTCCGCCGCGAGAGGCGGCCGAGCAGCGTCATCAGGCCGAGGGTGAAGTTCGTCTCGCCCGTCGAACCGTCGAGCCCCGCGGCGAGCCGCTGGAGACCGGCGAACGCCGAAACCCCCCCGCGCGGCGGCGCGTAGAGCCGGACCTGCTCGTCGAATGCGAAGAGGCCGACGCGGTCTCCCGACTTCAGCCCGGCGAACGCGAGCAGGAGTCCCGCCCGGAGGGCATGGTCGAGGCGGGGAATGCCCGCCATCCGCTCGCCCATGACATGCCCGGTGTCGAACGCCATCACGATCTGGTGGTCGCACTCCGCCCGGAACTCCCGCACGAGCAGCTTCATGTGGCGGGCCGACACCTTCCAGTCGATCGCGCGGTGATCGTGACCGGGGAGAAACTCCCGGAGCGAGTCGAACGCGGAGCCCTCCCCGACCATGCGCCGGGCCTTCGGGCCGCCCGGCAGACCTGCTGAACTCACGTGTCGCATGGCCGCCGCCTGGACCGCGCGCACCGCCGGCACCACGGGGATCTCGCGCCCGAGATCGACCCGGAGCATCCGGGCGGCGAGCCCCAGAGGGCCCGTCCACCGGAGCCAGACCGAAGCGACCCGCCCCGTGCCCCGGCGCCGGGGCCGCAGCGGAAAATCGAGATGGACCGTCCCGCCGGAGACGAGCCGGCCCGCCGACTGGACCGGACGGGGGTCGAAGGGCTCCGTCAGGTCGACGAGGACCTCGAGGCGGTACGCCGGCGTGGCCGCGCGGATCTCGATCCCGAGGTGCGCCTGCTCCCCCACCTCGATGGCGGCCGGCGTCTCCGCGCGGACGGTCAGGTCCCGGCCACGTGCCGCCCCGAGAGCGTCGAGTCCGATCGCGAGGAGGATCGCCACAACGGCGCCGGCCCACAGGATCTGGAGCCCCGCGCCGCCGAGGGCGGGCAGCACCGAAAGCGGCATCACGGTACAGGAGAGCGCCACGGCGCGACGGGTCGGGAGCGGGATCATCGCGGGGCGGGGACCTCCTCGATGATCTTCCGGAGCACCGCCCCCGCCGTCACGCCCTCGATCTGGGCGTGGGGCGAAACCACCAGCCGGTGGCACAGGACGGTTTCCGCCACGGCCTTCACGTCGTCGGGGATCGAGAACCCGCGACCCGCGAGCGCCGCCGCGGCGCGCGCCGCCACGGCCAGCATGTTCGCCGCCCGGGGCGACGCTCCGAAGGAGAGCGACGGGTGTTCCCGCGTCGCGCGAACCAGGTCCACCACGTATTCCGCCACGGGATCCGAAAGCCGGATCGCGGCCACCGCCTGGCGGGCCGCCGAGAGGAGCGCCCGATCGGCCACCGGTTCCACCCCGAAATCCGGGATCCGCGGCATCGCGGTGCGGTGCCCGTGCCGGCGCACGATCTCCAGTTCCTCCGGCCGCGAGGGATAGCCGATCCGGACCTTCAGGAGGAAGCGGTCGAGCTGGGCTTCCGGCAGCGGGTAGGTGCCCTCCTGCTCGATGGGGTTCTGGGTGGCGATCACGAGGAACTCGCCGGGGAGCGGGTGCGAGCGGCCGTCGATCGTGACCGCGCGCTCCTGCATCGCCTCCAGCAGGGCGGCCTGCGTCTTGGGGGGAGTGCGGTTGATCTCGTCGGCCAGCAGGACGTCCGTGAAGACCGGCCCCTTCGTGAGGGCGAACGCCCCCGTCTGGAAGTTGAAGAGGTTCGTGCCGATCACGTCTCCGGGCATGAGGTCCGGGGTGAACTGGATCCGCCGGAAGTCAAGGCTCAGGGCGGCGGCGAAGGTCCGCGCGATCAGCGTCTTGGCGGTGCCCGGCACACCTTCCAGGAGGACATGCCCCTCGGACAGCAGGGCGACGAGGAGCAGGTTCACGACGCGGTCCTGACCGACGATCACCCGCGCCACCTGCTGCCGGAGGCCGGTCACGGCCGCCCGGATCTCCTCGGAGCGTGAGCAAAAATCCCGCGCGGCCTCGTTGTCGGCCCCGGCGCCACTGGAGAGGTGGTCGGCGGGCTCATTCTCCATGGGTCATCTCCTTCCGGTAGTGGTGGATGGCGCGCGCCAGCGCGAGCACCGGCGCGCCGCGCCGCCGCGCCTTGCGCGCCTCGTGGACCTCCCGGCCGAGCGCGCGGGCGCCGGCATCGATCCCTCTCGCCCGCTCCACGCGTTCGAGGTGGTCGATCGCCTCCCGGGTCGTGAACTCGGGGGGCACGTGCCGGACCCGCCGGACCTCGGACAGGCACGTCTCGTAGTACCGCGCCACCACGAAGCCCTCGTGGCCACCGGTCCGGAGCAGTTCGGCCGTATTCCCGAGCAGGACCTCCTTGCCCGGCTCGAGGCCCGCACCATCAGGCTGTGGCGGGCCGAAGCGGCGCGACGCCGAGAGAAGCAGGAGCGCGAGGACGAACAGACCGTGGGCCGTGGCGAGGCTCAGGGGGAAGCGCAGCAGCGCGGCGAAGAGACCGGGGCGCACCTCGAATCCGTGGAGGGTCTCGTCGACGACCACAGTCCGCCACCCTTCGCGGAGGATCTCGACGAGAGCGAGACAGAATGCCGCGTTCTCCCCCCGGCCGAGGCCATGGTTCGCCATCGGATCGGGGTCCGCGAGGACCAGGATCTCGCGCGTGTCGGAGGGGAGTCGGCCGGCGAGGCTCCGGGCGGTCGTGACATCGCGGCCGTCGAGCGACCGCAGGCCGCTCACCCGTTGGGGATCGCGCACGATCGCCGGATGCCCGAGTCCCGGGACGGACAGCACCTGCTCGCCTTCTTCGCGAAAGAGGACCGGGGACGCCTCCTGGTCGGCCAGCGGCAACCGGTCGAGCTGTCGCTGCGGCGTCGTGACGGGAAGCGTGTCGGTCTTCGAGACGAAGCCCCGGTGGTCGGGGTCGGTCACGCTCCCGCGCTTTGGCAGTACGACGAGAACACGGCGCGCCGTCCCGAGCATCCGGCGGAACCGCTCGCGGTTCCTCTCGGTATCCAGGTCGGGTTCGACGATCAGCAGGACGGCATCGTCCCCCGCACGCCGGCCAGAGTCGAAGCGGCTGACCGCCACCGGGACGCCGAGCCGGCGCAGGACCTCCACGAAGGCGCCGTGCCCCACGGCGGAGCGGGAGAACGAGTCGGCGCCGGCGGACTCCGCGCGTTCCCCGGACGATCCAGCGAGCAGGCAGAAGAACGCGACCATCGACGCGCCGGCCACGGCGACGACGATGGCGGTCGTGCGTTTCGGGAACGGATCGGAGTTCATCCCCCCGCCCCCGCGAGCACCGAGTCGATCCGGGCCCGCGCGTCGCACGCACGCCCGTAGTCCTCCCCGGTGACCGGCTGACCTCCGAACCGGCTCCGCTCCACCGCGAGGACGAGATCCCGCAGGGCACCGGCGACTTCACCGGGGAGTCCGGACTCGGCGAGGATCTCCCGGCTCGTCGCGGACGGTCGCGGGGCGGCCCCGCGGGCGCCGGACAGCGCGCGAAGAGCGGCCAGGAGAAGGGCGTGGACGGCATCGGCGTACCGTCCCTCTCCGGCCAGCGCGGTCCAGGGGGCGGCCGGGGCCGAGGGCGCGGCTCCCGGAGCCGGGGCGGATGGCGACGGAGCGGGCGACGGCCCGCCGGAGCGCGCACGGTGAAGAGCGCTCCGGGTCCGGACCTCCCGGACCACGGCCACGAGCAGGAGGAGGCCGGCGGCGACCAGGACGGCCAGAGCGAGGAACCGGAGAACGCCGGCACCGCCGCCGCCCGTCGAGGGGGATGGCAGGGACGGCGAGCCACCGTCCCGCCGCTCCGTCCGTCCCGTTCCGGACGGTGCCGGGGCCGGCGCGGCCGACGGCGGAGGAGGCTTCCCCGGAAGCTCGGTCTGGTAGCCCTCGGCGAGGACCGCCCGGGCCACCTCTCCGGCCGGGGCCGGGTCGGCGAGACCGAGGACCGCGAGGACGAGTCCCGCAAGAGCCATGGGCGACGGCGTCCCTCCCTTCTGCAGGATCGTACCCCGCCGGCCCCGCGCACGCCGTCAACTTGTCCGCCCTGGCAGCCCGTCGGTGCACGCCCTCATGCGCGCGGAGGTTCCTCGCCGACGGGCTGCTAGCCGAGACGCAGGAAGTTCCGGCTCAGATGGATGACCTGGAAGTTCGCCCCCCACGTCTGCGAGCCGCGGTCGCCCTCCTCCTCGGGGACATTGAGCCCCGTGATCTCGACCCCGCGGGAGTCCCCGTTCGCGTGGATGATGCGGACATTCTGGCCGCGGGAATGGACGAGCGCCATGTGCCGGTTGGAGAGGATCACGTCGCCGATCGAGGCCCTGACACAGGCGGCGGAGTCGTGGCCGTAGACCGTGTTCCCGTCCTGGAGCCAGTTCCCGGACCCGCTCACGCCGGCCAGGCCGTAACGGACCTGCCGCCCGATCGCCGTGCCGAGCACGCAGCAGACGAAGCCGACGCAGTCGAAGTGGTGCTTCCCGGCACAGTCTTCGCCGAGATAGAGCAGATCGGGATCCTCGTGGGCGCCGTGTCGCACGAGGCAGTGCCGGCGCGGGAAGAGCCTCCCCTCGAATCCCGGAGTGCGGGCGCGGAACATGCGGGGCTCGTTCGCGAGAGACCGGGCCTGGTTCTCCGGGGCGCCCCGCGCCCGCTCCATCCACTGGCGGAAGGCGGCGTCGGGGGACGGCGACGCGCGGCCCCATTGCATCCGCCGCCCCCCCACCTCCCGCACCGCGTAACGCCCGCAGCACCGCAGCGTCCTCTGCTCGTAGTTGTCGATCTGCGCGGCGCGCACGGCGATCGTCGGCCAGTCCCAGAGGCCATTCAGCAGGCGGATGCTGCGGTCCGGCGCGTACCGATCCGCCGTGTCGGGGATGGCCCCGAAGGTGCCGGCCAGGTAGTGCGCGCCGAGAAACCCTTCGGCGGTCCGGATGATGGCGGCCCGCTTGTCGTCTTCGTCGGACATGGCTCGACCCTCCGTGCCGCGGTGGGTTCCTGGCTGGAGATCGTCCCACGACGCAAGAGGCGAGTCAAGGCGGCAACCGCCAAACCACGGGGACCCCACCCGGACAGACCGCTGTCAGCCCGTCGCCAACGGGCCTCCGCGCGCACGAGGGCCTACGCCGGCGGGCTGCTGGGTGCCGAAAGGTGAAAAGGTACGTACGTCCCCATCCCTGGCGAAAGGTGAAAAGGTACGTACGTCCCCATCCCCGGCGGGGTGCTGGCACCGGGAACTTGGCGGGGGGCGGGGCGGACGGTGGAATGGGGGGCTCATGTCATCGTCCACCGACCGACTCGTCGTCAAGGGCGCGCGGGAGCACAACCTGCGGGATGTCTTCGTCGACATCCCGAAGGGGACCCTC
>JALOQY010000382.1 GCA_025459285.1 Planctomycetota bacterium
AGGCGCGAGCAGCGCAAGGAGCGAGGAGGACTCGACCTTGCGGAGCCGGTCGAAGACGACGAGCGACGAAGCGATGCGAAGCGCATCGTGCCCGGCCCGCAGGGTTGTCGGCACCGGCGCGCAGAGGTGCTCCGGCTCCCGATACGGGTTCGCTCGCGCCGGGGCCGACAACGAGGCCGCGCGGGATTTCTGCTCACGCTCTGGGGGGGCGAGGTCCGCCGCCAGGACCTTGATGCCCCGCTCCGCGCACATCCACGCCACGTGGTAGACGAGGGTCGTCTTCCCGACTCCGCCCTTGTTGTTGAAGAACGCGATGACGGGGATGCTCACGGGTGCCTCCGGATTGTGCAGGGCACGGCATCCGACTCGACCTCGAATTCGATCGGCGGGTTGCCGTTCTCCAGGAGGCGCCGCTTCGCGAGGGGGATTCCGATCCCGAACTTCTGGACGAAACCGAGGACGCGGAGGGCTTCCGAGAGGTGGGGGTTTCGGTAATCGACGAGCCCCTCGGCCCCGAACCGCTCCCGGGTGACCTGTCCATAGGGTCCGCCCGGGCTCTGGATCTCGATGCGGTCCGCATACCACGTGAAGCGGATCGGAGCGTTCGTACCGGCGTAGTTTCGGTGCGCGACTGCGTTGTGCGCGAGCTGGCGGATCGCCTCGAGCGGGTAGTCCGGCCGGCGGTCCTCCTGGGGCGCTCCCTCGATGACCGCCGCCTCGGAGAGGTTGGAGCGGACCACCTCGTCCAGCACCCGGAGCTGTGTCGCCGCGGGGCCGGACATCGTCTTCTGGGAAATGATGGGGTCCGTGAGCCTGGTGCCGGTGACGCGCACGAAGCGCACCACCGCGCCCGGCAGAAACCCGCTCGGGTCCTTCCCGAGCACGAGGATGCCCAGGACCGTCGGTGTTCCGTTCAGGGCGAGGAAGCGGAGGGCCGTCATCTGGGACTCGACGGACCGGTTGTTCGCCTGCAGGGCTTCCATCGAGATGGCGGCCGGCAGGTACTCCCGGACGAACAGGTCGAGGTCCAGGTCCGACTGCGTGGCCGTCGGCACCGGAGTGAGATCGAACGGGAGGTCCGCGGCGCGGCGGCGCTCGACGAGGCGGCGCTCCTCCTGTTCCGAGGCCTCCCGGGTCGTGGGGCCGACCCGGACCCAGACGCGGCCCTCGAGGCGGATGGGCGGTGCCAGCGCCGGCTCCACGATCGCGACGGCAACATCGCAGCCGGCCACCCGCGTCCTCGTGACGGTCATCGAAGGCCTCGTCAGGATCTGGCCGTCGTCCCGCATGTCCGCCATGCGCTTCAGGACTTCGTCCGTGATCGCGAGGCCGGCGCACGTCCCGTCGTCGTTCACCCCGAGGAACACGACGCCGGGCTTCTGGTGGCCGGGCAGGTCATTCGCGAAGGCGCAGATCGCGCGCTGGATGCGGCGCGCGTCGGCGAGCGAGGGCTTCCGCTCCACGCGGTCGGACCCGATGTCCCGGAACAGCGCTTCGAGTTCGTTCGGATCCATCCTGCCTCCCCGGCCGCGCCCATTCTGGCGGAATGGCGGCCGGACACCACCGGTCGGGGGACCGGAGTCCTTCGCCCGCGCTCGACCGGCGACCTGCCCGGCCTCCGTCGCGACCTCGGCCCCCCCCCGGAAGAAGAAATCGACCCAGCTCTCGGCGATCCCGTCCAGCCTCCCGAGGGCCCGGTCGGCGCAGCAGGCGCGGATCGCCTTCGCCTCGCGGTCGATTTCGCCGGGGCTGCGCCAACACGGCGGGATGTCCCGGGCGGTGGCGGCGGTTCGCGGCCCATCTCTCGATTCGGCGCCGGGATCGGGGAGGCGTTCCGGTCCGGCTCAGGCGTCCGGGTCCATGGCCCGCCGCACGAACCCACCTGTGTGGACGAGCGCCACCTCGTTTCAGCGCCCGCCGCGCCCTGGTGGAGCGCCGCCCGGGCCGGCCCGCGCCGCGACGGCCGCCAATCGCTACTTCGCGGCGGGGGGCACCGGCCACAGGCGGATGGAGCGGTCCATGCTCGACGAGGCGACGGTCGCCCCGGTCGGCGACCAGGCCACGCCGGTCACCGGTCGCTGGTGGCCCTTCAGGGTCGAGAGGGTCTTCCCGTCGGCCGCCGAGAGGAGGAGCACCGTGCCGTCCTGCGTGCCGGCGGCGATGCGGGCCCCGTCGGGAGCGAAGGAGAAGCTGTTCGCCAGCACCTCCGCGCCCTTGAAGTCGGCGCGCTCCTCGCCCGTGGCGGCGCTGAAGGCCTTGATCGCCGGGTCCGTGGCGCCCGTGACCACGCAGGTTCCATCGGGGGAGAAGGCGATGCACCGGATCGCCTTTGCGTGGACCTTTGCCGTGAAGCGCGCCTTCCGCTCCGCGAGGTCGAAGAGGAAGAGGTTCCCTCCCTCGTCGCCGGAGGCGATCGTGGCGCCGTCGGGGGAGAAGGCGAGGGCGTTGACGGCGTGCTTGTGGCCGTCGAGGGCGCCGGCGGCCTCGCCGGTGGCGGGGTTCCACAGCTTCACGGCGCGGTCGGTCCCGCCCGAGGCGATGAGTTTCCCGTCCGGGGAGAATCGCACGGCGTTCACCCCCGTGCCGTGGGCCTCGATGCTCGCGGCCTCCTTCCCCGTGGCCACCTCGAACACCTTCACCATCTTGTACATCTCCCCGGAGGCCAGCAGCTTGCCGTCCGGCGAGAACGCGAGGGCCTGGATGCTGCCCTTGTGCCCGGTGAGCTTCGCGGTCGACTTCGTCGTCGCGATGTCCCAGATCAGGATCGCCGCGTCCTTCCCGCCGGAGGCGAGGGTCGCGCCGCCGGGCGCGAAGGCGACGCACAGGGCGTCCTTCTCGTGGCCCGCGAGGACGACGGGGTCGCCGTCGGCCGCCGCGCCCCGGTCCGGCGCGAGGGGGAACAGCGCGATCGTCGATGCGAGCAGGATCCACCACCACCGTCGGGAACGGAGCATCTGGCCCTCCCGGTCAACATGCTTCGACGCGCCCCGACCGCCGCCGCGGCGGCCGCGGGAACGGGGGCATTCTACGCCTTCCGGTGCCGGAACGGCGTCATGCCTGCCCGGCGGATCCGCGAGGCCCGGCGACGATGCGTGGTTCCGGGCGGGGTCGGATGCGACTCGAGGGCCCATCCGGGCGGCCGGCACGACTCCGACGCCATTCGCACGGCGGTAGCGTTCCTCGCCCCCCTGTGGGCGGACGTGGTGCACCACGGAGATCGCCTGACGGCGATTCACGTCGTTCAGGGCGGGCAGATCGTCCAAAGCGGGGCTTTCGCGCACCGCGACGGGATGCAGATCGCCGGACGCGTGGTGGACACCCCGCAACCGGAAGTGCGGGAAGACGCGCTGGGGGGACCTCGACGTCTTTGTGACGGCGCCCGGTGCGGCCGCGCGCGGAACTCGGGCGTGCGGCCATCCGGTATGATGCACAGTCCAGACTGGCCTCGCGCTGGCAGGAGGCGACCGTGAAACGCGCATGGCAGTTGGCGATCGGCCTGCTCCTCGGAGTGGTGATCGGCTACCTCCTCGGGAACGAGCCAGAGAGGACTCCGCCCCCTCCGAAGCCGGTTGCCGCCGTGATCCCGCCGCGCGAACCTCAGAATGACGTCAACGTTGCCAGCCTCGAACGCGAGGTCGCCGCACTGCGGGAGGCGTTGGCCGCGAAGGCCGCCACCCCGGCCGGGAGCCAGGCACCGGCCGCGCCGGGCGAGGCGATCACGGGTTCCCTCCTGGTGAAGATGCTCGATGCCGACGGGAAGCCGGTGGAAGGGGCGTGGATCGGGCTCCACTCCGGTGACTACTCTTCAGGTAGAAGCGAGGTGACGCGGCGGACGGGACCCGAAGGCACCGTCAGGTTCCCCGCGCTCCTGCCGGAGGAATGGCGGGTGACCGGCAGCCATCAGGGACTCTCCTGCACTGAAACGGTAGAGGTCGTGGCCGGCGAGACGACGGAGATCACTCTTGCCGTCAGCCGGGGAGGAGCCGTCGTGGAGGGAACGGTAAGGGAGAAGGAGTCGAGGCCCGTGACGGGTGCCAGCGTCACGCTCAGTGCGTTCTCACGCTCGTCGGAGCGGAGATACACGGCCCAGACGGACGGGGAGGGGCGCTATCGCTTCGAGGGAGTCCATGCCGGGCGCTACTTTCTGAGCGTGGGATTGGGGCCCCCCGGAGCGGTGAGTTTCGTGCAGCGGGAGATCGTCGTCCCCGAGGACGGCACGGTTTCGAAGGACCTCGTCGGGGGAGTGGACGGCCTCTTCGGGACGGTTCGGGACGCTGTCTCCGGGGCTCCCCTCGCCGGCGTCCGCGTCTCCGTGCAGTCGCGGTCGAAGGACGCCCGCACGGACGAGAGGGGGGAGTACCGACTCACGGACCTGATGCGGACCTGATGTCGGGACCCTGCCAGGTCCTCGCCAGCGCGGACGGCTACGGAATCGAGTTCCACAACGACGTGGACGTGCCAGAGGAGGGCCGGCAGTTCGATATCGCCCTGCGCCCGGCGGCGACGGCTCTCCTCGTCGTGACGGACCCGGCCGGGAAGCCGTGGTGCGGGGATCTCATCCTCTCCGTCCGTCGGGTCGTCGCGGGTGCGGGGACGAGCGTCGGGACGGGGGTGAAGACCGACGCCGAGGGCCGCGCTGCCTACCGCCAGATCCTCCCGGGCGAATACTCGCTGAGACTCATCGCGAAGGGCGTGGGCGAGGCAGAACTCCACGCGAAGATCGAGCCGGGAGAGAACACGCTTCGCGTGCAACTGCGTTGAGCAGACCGCGGCGTGGGACCGGACCCCTCGGAGTCCGGGCCTCTGACCTCTGCCTGGACGCTTCGCGCGTTCGCCGATGTCTCGAGGGGCCTGGAGTCTGGATTCTGGCGGGCTCCAGGGCTCCCGACCGCTGATGGTGTCCGGTTCCGCACCCCCGAAGGCCATCGCCGGGTGCGGACCCATACCTGTCCGGTCTTCCGGAGCGTCGGCTCGTCGAGGTCCGGCCGTGGTCCCTCACCTTCAGGTCTGATGGCGGCTCCGGGGAGTCTCTCGTGCGCACCCGATCCTGTCCGCATTCCGCTCCATGCTCCGGTCAGGGCCGGGGCCTGGACAGGCAAGGCGACCTCCTGCGAGAAAGGCAGGATTGGCACTGCCACAGCCCTCGCCGGCACCCGCACCGGACATGGCGCGAGGGGAGAAGGTCAGGAGGTCCGGGCGCCGGGCGTGATGAGATGCAACTCATGGCCCCAGCAGGGCGGCCGGCACGACTCCGACGCCATCCGCGCGCCGGCAGGTTTCGGGTCCGGCGTGGATCACCACCATGTCGAGCGGGTCGCTTCCGATACGCTACGGATTGGCGGACCCGTACACTACCGTTCGGCAGTTCTCGGGGCTACCGATGGGCGTACCCGTCTGGCCGGGAACCCCGGAATCAGGTTCCGGCAGCACCTCACCCGAACTCCCCGCCGAACAGCGATCAACTGGCGTCCCCGGCACGACTCGAACGTGCGACCTGCGGTTTAGGAAACCGCCGCTCTATCCGGCTGAGCTACGGGGACGCCGTGGGCTGAGGACCTGCATCCTACCAGCCTGGCGGGGAATCGTCGACGTTCCGCACCCGCGCGGTAACGACCGGGGAAGGGCCTCCCGAGGGCCGCTCGAAGGCCTCCAAACCGGAACCGGCGATCGCCGGGAGCGCGACCGGGGATCGCGGTTTGCCCATCGGGTTCTGGCGGGTGAACTGGTCATGCGCGGTACTCGCTGCTTCCGGCCCGCATCGTGGAGCGGCGGGCGCGCGCTGTCGAGATGCACGCGGGCGATGCTCGTCGTCGGCCTCGGCGGAGGCGAGCAGACCACGGGGCTCGTCCAAGCTGACCATCACGCGGCCTGGAGCGCGTCCTCCCCGCCGGCCACGTCCGGGTCCCGATCCAGGTCCACGGCCGCGGAGGCTGCCTGAAGACCGTCGATCGGTTCCTTCGCCCCCCGACCCGCTCCCATGGAATAGCGTGAACTGTGGCGGGTACGGAGCGTTCGAGGAGTGCATGAGGCGGATCCTGCCCTGGGTGGCGGTCGCGGCGCTCCTCTCCTCCCCGGGAGCGGCGGGGACCCCTCGGCATCCGGTCGTGCTCCGGGTCCTCGACGCGGAGACGGGGGAGGCGCTCCGGGCCGTCGACGTCGTGCGGGTCGACGGCCGCCACTTCGTCTTCGCGGAGAGCCCGCCGCCGGACCTCGCGCCAGAGGAGTTCCTCGCCCGGTCGGCGGACTCCCCGGTCACGATCCCGGGGCCCGATCCCGGTCCGTACCTCGGCCATGCCCGGCTGCACGTCCGCGCCGCGGGCCACGCGTGGAGGATGATCGCCCTCCATGGTGACGGCGAGGGCTCGCGGACCGTCCTCCTCGCCCGCGCCGCAGCCCTCACCGTCCGACTGACCGGCCGCGACCGGCACCCCGACACCGTCCTCCGCGTCGACGCGACGGACGGCGACCGGACGCTGGCAAAGGTGCCGGCCTTCGAAGTGGACTCCGTCACCTTCGACGCCCTGCCGCCCGGACGGCACCGCGTGCTCGCGGCCATCCCCTCCGCACACCGCATGCTGAGCAGCCGGATCCTCCGTCTGACCGAGGCGGTGATCGACCTGCCCGCCGGAGAGCGACGATCGATCACCCTCGACCTGCCGCCCCCGCCCTCCCCGCCGGAGGTGGTGGTGTCTGGATCCCTGGCGGTCCCTCGTGAGTGGGGCAACAATGTCTATCCCGCGGTGGACATCCTGT
>JALOQY010000383.1 GCA_025459285.1 Planctomycetota bacterium
CCGCCACGTCCGCGGCGACGATCTCGCGGATGAAGTCGAGGGAGCGTTCTCTCTCTTCGGGCGCCATCTCAGTGTTTCTCCTCGATGCGGCGGGCGGCGGCTTCCATGCGGCGGAGGACGGTCTCGCGACCGAGCACCTCCATCATCTCGAACAGCCCGGGGCCGAAGGAGACCCCGGAGACGGCGAGTCGCGTGGGGTGGATGAGCTTCCCGGGCGAGAGCGCCTTCGCCTCCGCGGTCGCGCGGTAGAGGGCCTCGAGCGGAGCGGCGGTGAAGGGCTCCACCGCGGCGAGAGCCTCGGCCAGTTCGCGCAGCAGCGCCGGCCCGTCCGGCCCGAAGTGCTTCGCCGCCGCCTTCTCCTCGTAGGTTTCGGGATCGCGGAAGAACCACACCGCGTCCTCCGCGAGTTCGTTGAGCCGGCGCGCGCGGCTCTTCAGGAGGTCCACGACCTTCGGGAGCCACGGCTCGGTGCCGTCGGTGAAGCCGAGCTTCGCCCAGAGCGGGAGGATCTCCGGCAGCAGGGCCTCGGCGCTGCGCGCCATCATGTACTGCCCGTTCATCCAGGCGAGCTTCTCCTCGTCGAAGACCGCGGGCTTGGGGTGGACGCGGTCGAGGGAGAACGCCGCGGCGATCTCCCCGCGGTCCATCACCTCCCGGTCGTCGCCCGGAGCCCAGCCGAGGAGCGCGAGGAAGTTGAAGAGCGCCTCCGGGAGGTACCCCGCCCTGCGGTAGTCGAGGACCGAGGCCGCGCCCTTGCGCTTGCTGAGCTTCCCGCCGTCCGGGGAGAGGATCACCGGCAGGTGGGCGAAGCGGGGCAGGGGCCAGCCGAAGGCCTCGTAGAGCAGGATGTGGCGGGGCGTTGAGGCGATCCACTCGTCTCCGCGCAGCACGTGGGAGATGCCCATGGCGCGATCGTCCACCACGTTCGCGAGGTGATAGGTGGGGAAGCCGTCGGACTTGAGGAGGACGAAGTCGTCGAGCACATCGGTCCGATACTCGATGTCGCCCCGGATCAGGTCGTTGAAGGTGACCGGGCGGACCTCCTCGGGGACGGCGAAGCGGATCACGCAGGGCGTGCCTGCCGCGCGGCGCGCCGCGGCCTCGCCGGGCGGGAGGCGCCGGCAGGTCCGGTCGTAGCCCACGTGGGGGAGCTTCGCCGCTTCCTGTTCGCGGCGCAGGGCGTCGAGGCGCTCGGAGGTGCAGAAGCAGGGATAGGCCTTCCCCTCGCCGACCAGCCGGTCGGCGTGCTCGCGGTAGAGCGCGAGCCGCTCCGACTGGAAGTACGGGCCGCGCGGGCCTCCCGCCTCCGGCCCTTCGTCCTGGTCGAGCCCGAGCCAGCGGAGGCTCTCGATGATCTCGGCGAGCGCCGACTCCTGGTAGCGCGCGCGGTCGGTGTCCTCGATGCGCAGGATGAAGGTCCCTCCGGTGCTCCGCGCGAAGAGCCAGTTGAACAGCGCCGTGCGGGCGCCGCCCACGTGCAGGTAGCCCGTGGGGGAGGGGGCGAATCGGACTCGGATCTCATCGACCATCGAGGCTCCTCGGGCCCGGAGGCTCTTCCGGAGGGGGAAAGCCGTCAGAATCTCGCGGCGGCTCCCGCGCCGCCCAAGGGATTTCCCCGCAGGGACCGGGCGTGTCGCCTATAAATCAGCGTCTGCCGCATATCCGCAGGAGGAACGAATGGACCTGATGAAAGAGCTGTCCGAGGCGTCCGCCCCGTCGGGATTCGAGGAGGAGATCCGCGCGATCTGCCGGCGCGAGCTCGGGCCGCTGACGGACGAGATCCGTGTGGACGCCATGGGCAACCTGATCGCCGTGAAGCGGGGAGCCCTCGCGAAGGGCCGGAAGAGGATCATGCTCGCCGGCCACATGGACGAGATCGGCTTCCTCGTCCGGTTCATCGACGACCAGGGGTTCCTCCGGCTGAATCCCGTGGGCGGCTTCGATCCCAAGGTCCTCCTCGCCAAACGCGTCGTGGTCATGGCGAAGTCCGGGAAGCTGGTCGGCGTCGTGGGGTCGAAGCCGATCCACATCATGCGGGACGAGGAGAAGAAGAAGCTCCCGGAGATCGACGACCTGTTCGTGGACCTCGGGCTGCCCGTCGAGGAGGTGAAGAAGGAGGTGGAGATCGGCACCCCCGTGACGCTCCGGCAGGAGTTCCTGAACTGGGGTGACATCGCCACCGGCAAGGCCCTCGACAACCGCGTCTCGATGTGGGTCATCATCCGGGCGCTCGAGCGCGCCGGGAAGATCCCCCACGACGTCCACGCGGTGATGACGGTGCAGGAGGAGGTGGGACTGCGCGGCGCCCTCGCCGCGGCCTACGGCGTCGATCCCGATGTCGGCGTGGCGGTGGACGTGACGCTCGCCTGCGACGTGCCGGGCGTGGACAAGCGGGACCAGATCAGCCGGCTCGGGGACGGGGTGGCGATCAACGTGATGAACGGCTCTCTCATCTCGCATCCCGGGCTCGTCCGGAAGTTCCGGGGGCTCGCCGAGCAGAAGTCGATCCGCCACCAGCTGGAGATCCTGCCGAAGGGCGGCACGGACGCCCGGGCCCTCCAGGCGGCGCGGGAGGGGAAGCCGGCGATCACGCTCTCGGTGCCGACGCGCTACGTCCACACGGTCGTGGAGATGATGAACGTGAAGGACCTGAGCGCCGCCGCCGATCTCCTCGCTGTGTTCCTCTCGGAGAAGGACCTCGGCATCTGACCCCGGGGACGTACGTACCTTTTCACCTTTTCTGACCCCGGGGACGTACGTACCTTTTCACCTTTTCCGCCCGATTCCGCGGGGAGGAGCCGGGCGGAACCGTCCTCGGAGCGGGATCGCCGCCCGTCGGGGCCGGAGGTCAGTGCGGGGGGAAGCCGGCGGCCTGCCACTGCTGGACGCGGTCCCAGGCCTGGCGGGCGCACTTGTAGACGGACTTGACCATCGCCTCGAACGTGGGGTCGATGTTGCCGTCGGCTCCCACGAGGTGGATCTCCTCCACCGACTTGCCCATCTGCGCGAATCGGTGGCGTTGCGCGTAGTCGAAGGCCATCCGGAAGATCTCGAAGTCGACGGTCACCATGCGCGGTCTCCTTCCCTCCGAGAGCTTATCAGGAAGCCGGTTTCCAGCGCGATCACTTCAGGGCCGGCTCCCGAACCGCCGATCGGGGACACGGGGACGGGCCCGACTGGTTGCAGGGCGAACCGGCGCCGGGATACCATTCCCCCCAGCGGAGAGTGACGATGCACAAAACGCCGGCTGGTCTGGCCGCCGCGGTCCTGGTCCTGCTCGTGATCCCTGTTCCGGCGCGCGCCGCCGGCCGGGGGGCGCTGCTCCATGCGGGAGACGCCCTCACCTCGGCCATCGCCGCGGAGTCGGATCGGGACGAGTTCACGGTGGAGCTCTCCGAAGGGGCCGTCCTCTCGGTGGCGGTCGCGGCGGCGAAGGGCGGGGGGCTCCTCCTCGATCTCGAGCTCCAGCGGCCGGATCGGGTAGTGGTGGATCCCGGGGCCCTCCTCGCCGGCCGCGGCACGGGCAAACTGGCGCTCAAGGGGTATGTCGTGCCGGCGGGTCAGACCGGCCTGTGGACCCTCGTCGTCAAGCCGCAGGACGGCACCTCGGGCGGCTACACGATCTCCGCGAAGATGAAGGCTCCGAAGCCACCGTCCGTGAAGGCACTCGCGCTCGGCGGCGACGGGAAGGCGCTTGTCGAGTTCACCGGGGAGAACGGCGCCCTCGCGTCCGTGAAGATCAAGGTGGCGGCCGGAGGACCGCTCGCGAAGGCGCAGCTGCTCGATCCCGCCGGGGCGGCGATTGCCGGGACCGACTTCACCGCAAGCCTCGCCCTCGCTTCCTTCACCCTCCGCTCCGGCTTCGGCCGCTACGCCGTGGAACTCACCGGACCCGCGGGGGCGACCGTCGATGTCTCGGTCAAGTTGAAGGTCCCGAAGCCGGTGAAACGCAAGCTCGCGCTGCCTCCGGAGGGGTCCCTCGCGGCCGCGAGCCTCCTCGTGAAGCAGGAGGACGCGGGCCACGACTTCGTGCTCGCCGGCGCGAACCTGCGGGCGGGCTCCGCCCTCCTCGTCTCCGGAACCGGCGTCGCCGTGGCCTCTGTCGCCGTTTCGGGGGCGACGAGCCTCGAGGTCTCGTTCGACGTGGACTCCGCGGCGCCCTACGGCACGCGCGACCTCACGCTCGTTCCGCCGCCGCTCGACGGCGAGCCGTTCCTCCTGCCGGCGAGCCTCACGGTGCAGGCTCCGGACCCCACGATCACCTCGGTGACGGTGGGCGGCGACGGGGTCCTGCGCCACGGGGCCGCCCGCGAAATCACCGTGACCGGGACGGGCTTCCGGAGCGGCGGGACGTACGGCTTCACCGGCAGCGGCCTCA
>JALOQY010000068.1 GCA_025459285.1 Planctomycetota bacterium
ATCGCTTCGTCGCTCGTCGTCTTCGACCGGCTCCGCAAGGTCGAGTCCTCCTCGCTCCTTGCGCTGCTCGCGCCTCGTCCCGGCGCGGCTCGCGGGGGACTATTGCTCACGCTCTCACGGGAACTGCCGGATCCGGAACAGGGGGGCAGGGCAGGTCCCGGTGACGCGCGGCCAGAGGGCGTGATCGGTGAAGAAGATCCGCCGCACCTCCGGCCGGTGCGACGCCGCGGGCAGGGGCAGGAGGAACTCCGTCCGGTCGCCGGGCCCGAGAACGAGGAGGCAGGAGGAAGGCACCGTCGCCGGGAACGGCACGACCCCGACGAAGAGGAAGTAGGACGGCAGCGCATTCCATGCTCCGCGGTGTTCCAGGAAGTAGCCGGGACTCACGGGGTCGAGGGCCACCGGACCGTCGGACCGGTTGTGGATGCCGATCGCGAGCCCGTCGGCTCGCCACGTCGCCGTCACGTCGAGGGACGCGCCCCTCCCGGGATCCAGGACCTCCGGGACCACGGCGTCGAAGATGCCCAGCGGGTCGTCCTCCGGGACGAGCCGGCCACCATCGAGGTCAAAGACCAGCCGGTGCAGAAGTGCCTCGACGTACGGCGCAACCGCGTCGTCCAACCGGAAGAGCGCCTTCGCGGCCCGCAGCGCGCGGTAGAGCGGCGCGACGTCCCGGGCCGGCAGGTCGAGGAACGCGGCGCGCTTCGACACCGGGAGAGCGCACAGACGAAGGAGCGCCTCCCGCCGCGCGTCCCCGTCCGCCGCCCCGTCGATCGCCTCGAGTCGCGCCCGGATCAGGCGCCCCCCGCCCATGGACGCCAGCAGCTCCTCACCCACCGCCGGTGGCAGGTCCGCGAGCAACCGGCGGAACGCGCGGGGATCCACGTGTTCCAGCGATTCCGCGAGGGCCGCGCACGTCCGAGAGTCGTAACCGTCCGCCAGCCTCCGCACCTGTCCGGTCAGCCAGTGAGCCGTGAAGCCCTGCGGGCTCCGTCCCACGGCAAGGATGAGGGCGGTGTCCCTCGTGCCGGGAAAGGCGAGGCCCATCAGGCGACCGAAGGCGCGATCGTCCGTCGCGCACAGCTCCCCGATCGCCGTACCCAGGTCCCGATCACTCACGCCCCACCACCCCGTCGGTCCCGGGTGCAAGGCGCAGGCGAGCAGCCCCTCGGCGTCCGGCGCGGGCGAAGGACGGGGCACCGAGTCCCCCACCAGGTCCCAGAAGGTCATCCCGGTACAGCCCCGGTGCGGATCGAGCTGGCGGTTCCCAAGACCCACGTACCCCCAGTAGGTGAACCACCGGTACAACCACGGCCGGACGCCCCGCCGCCGGACGACGGCCCCCGCGAACGACTCCAGCGCGAGCGGTTCGGACCGTCCGGGTGGCAGGTCGTGCAGGAACCGGATCGTCTCCTCCACCTCGACGGCGAGGAGCCACGCGCCGCGGTCGGACCGGCGGGAGGCCTCGAGGGCCTCGGCCTCGACCCGGAGGACGATCTCCGGATCGAAGGACAGGAAAGCGCGGACAAGCGCCGTGAGCGAGGGCTCCGAGAGCGGACGATCCCCCCCGGCCGCGGCGCGCACGATCGCGTCGAAGGCGCTCCGGGCGCGATCCAGGGCCCCGTCGTCCCCCCGCCCGTCGTGCGCGCCGAGGAGAAACACCACCAGGGCGAGAGCGAGATGGCGGAACGGGCGCATGTCCTGACTCCTCGCCTCCATCATACCCGCACCCGGCCGGCGGTCACTCCGTGATCGAGCGGAGCAGGAGGAGAGCCGCTTCGTGGCCATCCGACCGGGCCTTCAGCCTCACAAGCAGGCTCGTGATGGCCGCCTCCGGGCTCTTCACGTACCAGCAGCTCGTCGTCCACCCGCGCGAGGATCGCCTGCGACGTGGGGGAAGCCTCTCCAACGCCTCCTCGGGACCGGAGGGGGGCCGGCGCGGGGGGTGTGAGATCGCCCCCGGCCGGCGGAGGGATTCCCTGCCCCGGGCGGGCCGCGGATGGGATCCTCGCGGCCATGGACGACCGTCCGATCCTGCTCCTCGGCTGCGGGTACACCGCCGCGCGCGCCGCCCGGGTGCTGCTCGCCCGCGGCCGGCGCGTCCTCGCCACGACCCGCGATCCCGCGGCGCTCGCCGATCTCGCGGCGGCGGGCGCCGAGGTCCTCCCCCTCGACCTCGCGGACCCCGCGAGCACCGCCGCCTTCGCGTCCCGCGTCCCCGCCGGCGCGGCCGTGCTCTCTTCGGTGCCGTCGCTCCCCGGACCGGAGGGACCGCGCGACCCCGGACCCGCGATCCGCGAGGCCCTCGGGGACCGGCCGGCCCGCGTCGTCCTCCTCTCCACCACCGGGGTCTACGGCGACACCCCGGAAGTGGACGAGCGCACGCCCCCCGCCCCGCGGACGCCCCGGCAGGTCGTGCGCCGGGAGACGGAGATCAGCGTCGCCGCCGGCCCGTGGAGCACCCTCGTCCTGCGCCCGGCGGCGATCTACGGTCCCGGCCGCGGGCTCCTCGAAATGCTCCGCGCCGGCCGCTACCGGATCCCCGGCGACGGGGGCAACCACGTGAGCCGGATCCACGCCGGCGATCTCGCGGCGCTGTCCCTCGCGGGACTCGACTCGGACCTGACCGGCGCCTTCCCGGTGGCCGACGACCATGCCGGCACGGTCCGGGAAGTCGTGGCCTTCGCGGCGGACCTCCTCGGGGTTCCCATGCCCCCCTCGGTCCCGCCGGTCGACCTCCACGAGACGCTGCGGAGCGACCGCCGGGTCGACGGCCGCGCCATCCGCCGCCGGCTGGACGTCACCCTCCGCTACCCGGACTACCGCTCCGGCTTCCCGGCCTGCCTCTGACCGGGATCGGCCCGCGTATGAGCGGCGGTTACCCGGAGCGCGCCGGGCCCCCGATGGCGCGACCTCCCTCTCACGCCCCCCGCGCCCGCCGGACCGGGGCGCGGCTCGCCCACCACGAGCGCGCGTCGTCGGGCGTCCATTGCGCCGCGAGACCCGTCGCCTCGAGCTCCCGTTCGATCTCCTCGAAGCTCGCCGGCCGCTCGTGGGGCTCCTTCTCGAGGCATCGGAGAACGAGGCGCTCGAGCGACTCGGGGACCGGCCGGCCCGCCGCGACGGACAGGGAATCCGGACGGTCATGGAGGTGGGAGTAGAAGAGCATGGCCGCCGTGGGTGCCTCGAAGACCTTGCGGCCGGCCAGCAGCCAGAACGCCACGCAGCCGAACGCGTAGACGTCCAGAGCCCGTGTGGGTTCGAGCCCCCGCAGGACCTCCGGGGCCATGTAGCCCGGGGAGCCGACGAGCGAGCCGTCCTTCGTGAGTCCCGAGTCCCCGGCGCTCGCCTGGTCGACCTCCAGCTTCACGAGCCCGAAGTCGAGCACCTTCACGAAGTCGAAATCGACTCCCCGGCGGCACAGGAGGACGTTGGAGGGCTTGATGTCCCGGTGGATCAGCCCGTGGGCGTGCGCGTCCTTCAGGGAATGGCACATGCCGAGGAGCACCCGCGTGGCGCGTCCCGGCGGCAGGGGGCCGGTCTCCCCGACCAGTTCCTCGAGGCTCAGGCCGTCGAGCAGTTCCATCACGTAGAAGAAGGCCCCCGTCTCGTCGACGCCGAAGTCGTAGACCTCGATCGTGTGGGGGGACTGGAGAGAGGCCGTCGCCTGGGCTTCCCGCTCGAACCTCCGGATCAGCCTTGCCGTCGCATCCGGGTCCCCCGCCGCGGCCAGCCGGTGGTGCGGGATGAGCTTCACGGCGGCCGGACGGGCCAGCATGCGATGGCGGGCCGACCAGACTTCGCCCATGCCGCCTTCGCCGAGCTTCTCGATCAGCCGGTAGCTCCCCATCTCGCGCGCCCGCTCCAGGCTTCGGCCCATCGTGTAGAGGAACCGGGAGGTGATCACGGCCAGCGGCACCGTCACCACGTCCGGCGCGAGCGCCCAGAGCCAGAGGTTCCACCCCGGCAGGGGATTGCCCTCGATGAAGACCGACGCCAGGAGACCCAGCCCGTCCATGGTCGCCGCCGCCGCGCCGGCGATGGCCATCCGCAGCGGATGCACGGGCACGACAGCGGCGAAGAAGAGGATCGCGACCACCACGGGGGAGAAACCCCGGAGGACATCGGTTTCGGCGTAGGGCAGCCAGTGGCGGAAGATGGCCACCAGCAGGCTGATCAGCACGAGGTAGCAGAGGCCGATGTCCAGGCGCGCCCGGGCGCTGAGCCTCGATCGCGTCGAGAGCAGCACGATCCCGGAGGCGACGATCCACACCGGGAGGACGAGCATCGGCCGCTCGGTGCCGCTCCTCACCTCGCCGATGTTCGGCTGGCGAAGGAAGCTGAACACGCCGGCGAGGACGCCCACGACGAGTCCGACCGCGCTCACGTAGCCAAGACGCCGTACCGCCAATTCGTCCCAGCTCGCGCCGGTCCCCCCTCCGGTCGACGCCTGCCGGATCAGGCGAGTCTCATCGCGGATCATCCGCGTTTCGGATCCTTCGCCCGATTCCGCCATGGCGGTGCGCCTCCCGTCACCAGTCCCCCGCCCGCGCCGTGGCGATACCCCCCGGCCCGGGCGAGGGGTCCGTCAGTGTACCGGCGATCCGACCGCGGATCGACCTACCGGAACAGGGAGGGGATGGGGCGGCCGGCGTAGTTCCAGTCGGTGCCGCCGTCGACGCGGGGGGTCTCCTCGACGCCGATCCTGTAGCTGCGCGCGTGGATCACCCGGCCATTGCCGACGTAGAGGCCGATGTGCTCGCTCGTGTTCCCCTCGCCTCCCGCGTGGCTCGCGCAGAGGATGTCGCCCGGCTCCAGGGCCGCGAACTCGATGCGCGTGGTGAACGCCGTGCTCCGCCACTGCGTGATCGAGCCCTGGATCGTGCGGCCCACCGCCCGCCAGTAGCACCAGTTCACGAAGCCCACGCAGTCGAAGTGACGCGAGCCGTCGCAGTTCTCGCCCCACACGGTCTGCGATGAATCGATCCGGCCGTCGGGCCGCGGCCAGAGCCAGACCTCCCGGGCCTGCTGCATCATGGAGTTGGTCATGTCGGCGTGGGGCACGCCGCCCACGCGGTTGCAGCGTCCACCGCAGACGTAGATCCGCCCGCCGATCTCGGTGTATGCCGTGTACATGATCGGCTGCGTGCGCCCGTGGTCCCGGCGATCCCCGTCAGCGGAGTTCGGCCACATCCGCACGCGGTGCCCGAAGGAGCCGGGGAACGGGTTCGGGTCGGGCCGGTCGCCGGGGATGTTCCCGTACCCGCCCCAGACATAGTGGGCCCCGATCTCCCCGCGCGCCAGCGTGACGATCTGCTCCTTCTTCCGCCGGATCTCCTCCGCCGTGGGCATGGTTCACCTCCTCGTGGGACTCCCGCCATGGTAAGTCCCGGAGCCCGCGGCGGCAAGGGGACGGCGGTTCTCAGTGGTACTCGTGCGTTCCGAGGACCACCGGGAGGCCGAACTTCCCCGTGAGGATCTCGGCGAACTGCTCGGGGGTGGCGTAGGGGCAGCCGGGCTTCGCCTTCACCATGCAGGAACTCAGATGGATCGCGTCCGGTTTCATCTCCGAGAGCTTCATGGTCATGCCGGCGTTCGGGACGAGACTCCGCCCCGGGCACTCGCACTTCACGAAGCCGACGACCTGCGCGGCCTCGCCGAAGCTCCCCTCCCCCGTCGCGGCGGCCTTCAGGCACCGCCACTCCCCGGGGCAGCCGTACCCGCTGTCCATGTAGGCCCCGCACCCCACGACCATCACCTTCTTCCTCGAGACCCTCCTTCCGGCGAGGCGGCGCGCCCCCATGTTAGGGCGGGAAGAATGACCCTGGGTCATTCTTCCCGGATTTTCGGGGCGAAGAACTCGGGGAAGACGGTCTTCAGGGCGGCGAGGTGGGCGCGGTCCTCTCGGGAGAGCGTGCCGTCGGCCTCGCCCTGCGCGAGGTGGCCGATCCACACCGTCGCGTAGGGGGCGAAGAGGCCGTTCTCCCGGTGGTAGGTCTCGCGGAACCGGCGCCACACCTCGATCGACCGGAGCTTCCCCTGAACGAGGATCTGCCGGCGGCCCGGGGCGAGGTCCGGGAAGCTGTTCGTGGGGTCGTGGTAGGCGCCGGAGGAGCCGGTGATCGCCAGATGGCAGCGCTCGCAGGAGGCCGGCGCGGCCTGCCAGCCCATGGGCTGGGGATGATATGGCGTCAGCGCCCCGTCGTCCCCGAAGTGCAGGAACTCCGGCTTGCGTCCCGACCGCAGGCGCACGACGTCGGTGCTCACGACCTCCCCCTCCACGTCGATGTTCTCCGCCACGAACACGGTCCCGTCCGGATAGGCCAACGGCGGTTCCTTCCACGCTTCGAACTCGCGGCCGGCGGGCCACTTCATCAGGGCGCGCGTCACCGCGTCCTTGTCCGCGTAGAGCCGCCGCCTCGTTTCCGTGACGAAACTGGCGTTCAGGTCCATGGCGAACCACCTCGCGGGGTCGCGCCATCCGTAGCGTTCGCGGAACGGGGAGAGGTCGTCCTGCTTCACGCGCATCCGGTCGAACTCATCGTGGAGACCCGCGAGGTGCGGCTTCAGCGCGTAGCCGGCGGCAAGGAACCGGGCGGCCATGCTCCTCCGGGGCGGGTCGAGGGCCAGGCAGGCCCGCGCGAGGCCGAGGTTCAGCCAGAAGTCGCCGAGATGGAGGATCTGCGCCGGCCGGAGCAGGTCCATGGCATCCCAGGGCTCCCCCGAGGCGAGGAAGGCGAACCCGAGGAGAGCGGCGGTCCGCGCCTCTTCCCTCTCGGAGTCGAGCCCCCGTGCAATCTGCCGGAGGGTCTCGAGGTCCGCCGCCGGCAGGACGGAGCGGATCTTCGCGCGCGTGCCGTCGGCATCGAGCAACCCCGCCACCGCCGCCGCCGCCTCGAAACCCCGGCCCCCGGTGAACCGCGAGGTCCGGCGGAGCCAGGCCTCCTCGTCGAGGAACGCGGCGACCTCGGCCGCGACCTCCGGCCCGCGCTCGCGGATGAGCCGCGCGGCCTCGGCCGGACTCCGGACCTCCAGCGACAGACCGTGGCTCCCGAGGATCTTCGCCGCCCGCGCCGCCACGTCGCCGTAGCGCGACGGGACCGACCACTCCGCGCGCGCCGCGTCCGTCTCCTTCCGGAGCCGGTCGTTGTCCGCCGCGAGCCACTCGGCGCGCTCCCGCGCGAGCTTCTTCCCCTCGATCCGCGCACGGGCCTCCCGGGCCGTGGCGAGCACGGCCCCCCCCACGTCCACGGCATGCCGTTCGGCGCGCTCCGCCTCGAGGATCGCCTCCCCGTATCTCTCCTCCGATTCGAGCCGCCACGCGGCGTCGAGCGCCCCGCTCATGGCCACCGCGGCTTTCCCCGACCGGTCGCGGGCCAGGGAGTCGTAGCGCAGAAAGCCCCCGCCGGCCACGGCCACGCAGAGCAGGATCCCGGCCGCCACCCCGCCGAACAGGAGTCGCCCCCGCCGGGCCCGGTCCGCCACCAGCCTCGCCTCCTCGGCCCGTTCCTTCGCCCGCTCGGCGCGGGCCCGCTCCTCCGCCGATTCCCGCGCGGCCTCCGCCGCTGTCCGGCGCTCCTCGCTGGTCTTCACGAGCGCCACGGCGGCCGCTCGCCGCATCTCCGCCGCCGCCACCTTCGACCGCTTCTCCCGCTCCTCCATCGCCGCGAGGTGGTCCGCCACGGCGCGCGCCACCACCCCGGCGTCCCGCGGCCGGTCCTTCTTCAGCGGCGCGAGGCAGGCCTTCGCCACGCCGACGATCTCCTTCTCCGCGCCGCACCCCTCGAGGCGCGCCACGGCCTCGGCGAGGTTCCCCTGCACCGCCTGCACGAGGACATCGCTCTCCTCCCCCACGTACGGCGGCTTCCCGGTGAGGATCTCGGTGAGGACGGCGCCGAGGGCGAAGACGTCGGACCGCTCGTCGAGGTCCTCGATCTGGCCCAGGGCCTGCTCCGGCGGCATGTAGGCCGGCGTCCCCATGATCGATCCCGGAATGGAGTCGGACCCCTCGCCGGCGGTGCGCAGCGTGGCGATCTTCGTCAGGTCGAGGTGGGAGCGCCGCGCCCGCCGCTCGTCGGCCACGCCGCCGTGGGAGAGGACCTTGGCGAAGCCGAAGTCCACGACGAGCACCTCGCCGTACCGCCCGAGCATGACGTTCGACGGCTTGAGGTCGCGGTGGATCACGCCCCGGGAGTGCGCGTAGGCCACCGTCTCGGCCACCTTCACGAAGAGCCCGAGGAGCTTCGTGCGCCCGGTGGCCGGGTCTTGCCGCTCCGCGAGAACGGCGGCCAGCGTCCGCCCCTTCACGAGCTTCATGGCGATGTAGGGCCGGCGCGCGCCGAGGAGTCCGAGACCATGGACCGGCACGATCCCGGGGTGCTGGAGCTGCCCGCCGATCTGGGCCTCCTCCACGAACCGCTTGAGCAGGTCGGCGTTGCCCGCGTGGCGCTCGCGGAGGACCTTGAGGACGACGTCGCGGTTCAGGTCGAGGTCCCGCCCGCGCAGGATGAGCCCGATGCCGCCCCGGGCGATCCGCCCCAGGACCTCATAGCGACCCGCGGAGCGGAGGGGGACAGGGTCGGTGGCCGGCGCGGCTTCCTCCTCGCCCGGGAGCCGTACGCGCGGCGGCTTCGCCCCCCGCTCCTCGAGGCCCCGGAGGATGCTGCGGCCGAGGCGGACAGGCTCCCCGTTCATGGCCGGTCCTCCTTCGCGGTGCGGCGCACCGTCTCCCGCACCTCCTCCCAGAATGCCGTCCACGCCTCCTGCTCCGCCTCCGGCAGGGCCGCGAGGCGCGGCGCGTAATGGACGGGGGCGAATCCGAAGCAGAGGGCGTGGAGCTGTCCGCGAAGCTCGACGCGGACCTTCAGTTCCGCTCCCTCGAAGGCCCCGGCGAGGGCCGCGTGATGCCGCCTCAGCCATTCGAGCGCGCGGGCCCGGAAGGCCGGCGGGTCGCCGGATCCCCCCGGCTCCGCGGCGGCCACCGCAGCCTGGGCGGCATCCACCAGAGCGACGCCGGCGGCGAGCGCATGGTCGGCGGCGAAGGCGGCTTCGAAGAGGGCCACCGCGGCGGCGGGATGCCCCTTCCAGTGACACAGCCGGGCGAACGTGAGGGTCTCGGCGGCGGAGCCGGGCGGCCGGCTCCCGTCGAGGATGGCCGGCAGGTCGGCCTCCAGCCCGAGGCACCGCTCCACCTCCGCCGCCCACGCCTCGCACTGCTCCCGGTACGAGGGAGGGAGCCGGTTCCACGCACGACACTCGCCGTCCAGCCGGAAGGCCTCGACGAATCGTTCGTGCGCGTCGCGGAGTCGGCCGGTGTCCAGGCAGGAGCCGGCGAGATTCGCGTGGCCAAGGGGGTGTTCCGGGGCCAGGGCAACCACCTTCTCCATCGCCACCCGCGCCCCCTCCGGATCCCCCGCGGCCTGCCGGGCGCAGCCGAGGCTCACGTGGAGCATCGCCTCCTCGGGCCTCCACTCCCGGATCCGCTCGAACAGCTCGAGCGCGGCGTCGATCCGGCCGAGTGCGAGAAGGCTCCCCGCGCAACCGAAGGCGGCGCCGAAGTGGAAGGGGTTTCTCCGCAGCACCCGCCGGTAGAGGGCGAGGGCCTCCTCGTTGTCTTCGAGGTTGTCCGCCAGGTAGGCCTTCGCGAGGGAGCTCTCCACGTCCTCCGGGATCTGCCCCAGGGCCCGGCGGTTCATGGCCGCCGCCTCCGCAACCTCCCCCCTGGTCAAGAGCACCCAGCCCATCTGCCAGAGGGCTCCGGCGTGGTCGGGGAGGACCTCGAGCGCCCGGCGGGCGGTCTTCTCCGCCCCCTCGATGTCGTTCGCCCACATGAGGCTGTGGGAGGCGCCGATGAGTTGGCCGATGCGGCCGTTCGGGTTGTCGCAGAGGGCCGCCGTCGCCTCGTACGCCTCCGCGGCCTCGGGGTATTTCTCCGAAACGTACAGTGTCCAGGCGAGCCATGCGTGGGCGTCCGCGTCCCGCGGGAACGTCCGCACGGCCTCCCGGGCCAGGGCGAGCAAGGCCTCCGAGTACTCGTCCCGGCTGGCCGACGTCAGCACCTGGAATTTCCGCGCGACGAGGTCGCTCATCCGGTGCTGCCAGACGTGGAACTCCTGGATCCGTGCCGCCTCGGCCTCGGCGTAGAGCGCGTGAGCCGCGTCCTCGTCGAGGAAGTGGAGTTCCGCAGCGGCGGTGAGGCGCACGAACCAGCTCTCCGGCGCCAGGGCGAGCTCCGCTTCCATCCAGGGGAGGTGGGCCTCCGGATCGCCCGGCGGCCGGTCGAAGAATGCGAGACCGCGGACCACCCCCCCATCGCGCGGATCCCGGCGCCACGCCGCCCGGAGGAGCGCCGGGGCCAGCGTCCGCGCCTCCAGCCGGAGCTTCGTCCCGCCGAAGCGCCAGACTTCCCAGAGGACGTTGCGAACCAGGACCACGGACTGCGCCGGCAGATTCGCCGGATCGGCCCGGCGGGCGAGGGCGAGGAGCCGGGCGGGATCCCCGCGGTCGTAGGCCTCCCGCATCTCGTTGCGGAGGGGGTCGGGGTCTGCCGCCTTCAGAGTGGCGAAGACGGACTGCTCGCGGGGGCCGCCGGCCTCGAAGTCATGGAGCTTCACGTAGCACATCTGCAGGGCCGCCACGAGCGCGTCCGCCACCGGGGCCGGCCGGCCGCGGATCCGCTCGGCGGACTCCGGGCCCGCGCGCAGGGGATCCGCCCCGTACTCCCGGAAGGCAGCGATACACTCGTCGACGAAGGCCTCCCACTGGCGACTGTCCCGCCAGAGCCGCTCCCAGGCCTCGCCGAGGCGCGCGAGCATCCGGCGGTCCCGGGCAGCCTCGGCGCGGGCGGCCTCCTCGGCGGCGCGGCGGGCTTCGAGGCGGTCGAGGATCGCCCGGGCCCGGGCCCCGGCGTCGCCGCCGAGGTCCTTCATCCTTGCCACGGCCTCCCGGGCCGCGGCGAGGGCGGCGGAGAGATCGCCGCCACCCTCCGCCTGCGTCGCCCGCAGGAGCGCCTCCTCCCGGGCCGCGCGCGCCACCGCCTCCCGGCGGTCCTCCCAGCGGGAGGTGAGAACGAGGGCGGCGGCCCCGATCACCACGGCGGAGACGGCGCCCACGGCGATGAGCCGCACGAGCCCGCGGGCCTTCCGCTCCCAGAGCACCCGCATCCGCTCGCGCTTCTGCCGCTCCGCCTCCTCCTCGGCGCGGATGCGGGCCTCGGCGGCCAGCGCCTTCTCCTTCTCCGCGCGCAGCCGCGCCTTCGCCAGTTTCGCCTTCCCTTCCTCCGCCGCGGCGCGCGCCTCCGCCGCCGAAATCTCCGCCTTCCGCGCCCGCTCCCCGGCCGCGGCGAGCCAGACGGAGACCGCCGCGGCCACCGCCCCGGCGTCCCGCGGTCGCTCGGTCCGGAGCGGCTTCAGGCAGTCCTTCGCCAGCGTCACGAGAGTGGCGTCGGCGCCGCAGGCGTCGAGGCGCGCGAGGGCGTCGTCGAGCTTCGCCTGCCCGGCCATGGCGAGCACCTCGTACCCCTCGCCGACGTAGGGGGGCTTCCCGGTGAGGATCTCGGTGAGGATCGCCCCCAGGGAGAAGACGTCGGAGCGCTCGTCGAGCTCCTCGATGTGGCCCAGGGCCTGCTCCGGCGGCATGTAGGCCGGGGTCCCCATGACCGAGCCGGCCACGGAGTGGGAGCCCTCCTCCTCGGTGCGGACGGTGGCGATGACGCTCACGTCCGGGCGGATGACGCTCCGGCGCGCGCGGTCCTCGCGGCCCCGCACCTTGGCGAAGCCCCAGTCCACCACGTAGACCTCGCCGAAGGCCCCGATCATCACGTTCGCCGGCTTGAGGTCGCGGTGGACGACGCCCCGGGCGTGGGCGTAGGCCATCGTCTGGCCGACCTGCTCGAAGATGCCGAGGAAACGGCGCCGCTCCGAGGCGGGATCCGGGCGCGCGGCGAGGAGGGCGGCGAGCGTCTTCCCCTTCACGAGCTTCATGGCGAAGAACGGCCGGCCGTCGGAGGCGGCCTCCAGCCCGTAGACCGGGATCACCCCGGGGTGCTGGAGCTGCCCCTCCACCTGGGCCTCCTCGATGAACCGCTCGAGGAGGTCCGGGTTTCCACCGTGCTCCCCCCGGAGCACCTTGATCGCCACGTCCCGGCAGAGGTCCCGGTCGCGGGCCCGGCAGACGATGCCCACGCCGCCCCGGGCGATCTCCCCGAGGACTTGGTAGCGGGCGTTGCCCGTCGCCTCCGGGGCCGTACCCGGCGGCGGGGCCACCACCACCGGCGCCTCGTCGTCCGAGGACTCCACGAGCAGGATCGACGGGGGGGCCTCGCCCGTCAGCCGGCCGATCCGCTCGGCGACTCCGACCTCCGAGCCGGACTCGTCCTCCGGATCCGGCCCGAAGGCCGTTCGCAGCGCGTCGGCCCAGCCGTCCCCCCGCTCTTTGCCGGAACTCTCGCCGTCCGCCATGGAGTCCCTCCATGGTTCTCCCGCCGGGCGGCCCTTTTCGCGGGGGGATTCTCATCTCGGCGGGGAGGCAGATCCCCCCCGCATCGGCCGCTGCGCGGCCTCCCCTCCTCGCCGCCTGCGGCGGCAGGCGCCTGCGGCGCTCGCTCTCGCGATATCCGCGAGCGGCGCGAAAATCCCGGAGGCCAGTAGTTCAGCCCAGGTGCTCGAGGAGGCGGCGGCAGGCGGCTTCGGTGGAGAGGCCGGGCTCCAGTTCCTCGGCCACCGCCCGCACGGCGTCCTTGAACTCCTCGCGGGCCTGGGCGTACATGCGGTGCAGGCGGGCGGGGTCCTCGCCCCAGAGCGCGGCGATCTCGCGGATCGGCATGTCCCGGGCGAAGCGGAGCTGGAGGAGTTCGACCCGGCGGAGGGCCTCGGGGCCGGCGGCGGCGGCCCTCTCTCGCTGGAGCGCCGCGGCCTGCCGGAGGAGGCTCCGGGCCCAGGCCCGGTCGAAGGCGTGCGACACCGGCTCCTCCCGGTTCGCCGGTTCCGGGGGCGGGAAGGAGCTGTCGACATTCACCTCCCGCCGCCGGGCCCGCCGCTCCTCCACCCGCCGGGCGACGTTCCGCACCACGCCGTAGAGGTAGGCCCGGAAGCCGCCGGGCAGGGTGGAGTCCGCGCGCTCCACGGCGCCGTTCGGCCGGAGGAGATCCACGAAGACGTCCTGCGCGGCGTCCTCCACCTCCGAGACCAGCGACGTCCCGCGCCATCGGGCGAGGAGGAACGCCCGCACCACGGGCCCGTACGTCCGCGCGAACTCCGCCCGCGCCTCGATCTCCCCGGCCCGGACCCGCCGGATCACCGACCAGTGAGTGACTTCGAGCTCCCCCATGCCGCGAATTATCCGCAATCGCGCCCCCGGAGTCAACCCGCCGGAAAGAAACCGGCCCGCAGGGGTGGAAGATTGACTCAGAGTCAATCTTCCGGGGTTTTCGCTTCGGGGCGGCGGGGCGGGGGGCGTATGGAGGGGTGCGTGGTCCGGATCGCGGCCCTCCTCTGTCTCGCGTTCGCTCCGCTCGCCGGCGCCCGGGCCGGCCCGGCCCCGGCGCGCGCGGATCCGGAGGCCGCGCTCCGCCGGGCGCTGCCGTGGCTCGTCGAGCGCCTGCCGCGCCTCCCGGACGTGAAGGGGACGCCGCGCCGGCCCTTCACCTGCGCCGTGGCCGGCCTCGTCGCCCTCCTCGCCCCGGACGCGGGACTCCCGGGCGGCGGCGAGGAGACGCTGCGGCACGTGCGCGGGGTCCTCGGGAGTTTCCTCGACGACGTGGAGCGGCGCGTCGGGGAGCCGGATTCCTTGCCGCCGCGCCACGGCCTCGCCTCCTCGGAGTACCTGATCCAGTACACGTGGCCCCTCGCGGCGGCGGCGCTCTTCTACTCCGAGCAGGCGCTCCGGGGCATCGAGCGCGAGGCGTCCGCGGCGGCGCTCCGCCGGATCCTCGCCGTGCTGGCCGACGCCCAGGCGGAGAACGGGGGCTTCGGCCACGGGCGGATCCGGCCGGCCGGGGCCACGACCCCCGGCCCCCGCCGGGCCGCGCCGGACCTCCTCCCGGAGATCCCCGCCGGGGCCGGCTACCCGGAAACGCTCCTCGCGGCCACGAACTGCGCGGCGGCGGGGATCGGGGCGGCGGCGCGCGTCCTCGGCCGGGAGAGCTACGCCGGCCGGGACCGGCTGATCGCCTACTACCGGAAGGCCCGCCTGCCGAACGGCAGCTTCCCCTACGACCCGAGCCAGCGCTCGGCGGGGGCGGACGGGACGGGCGTGGGCCGCGCCGCCGGGGCGATGCTCGCCCTCCACGCCCTCGGTGTCCCCGCGGCAGACCCCGACTTCGCCGCCGCCTTCGACTTCGTCGTGGAGCGTCTCGACCGGATCGCCGAGGGCCACGGCTCCCCCGCCCTCAACGTGGCCCTGGCCGGACTCGCCTTCCGGGCCCTCGGCGGCGCCGCCTTCGCGCGCTTCCGGGCGGAGTACTTCCCCCGGATCGCGGCGGCCCAGGAAAAGGACGGCTCCTTCCGCTGCGTCTGCCGGAAGGAGGGCTTCGGCGTCACCTGCGACTCCGACCCCGCGTTCGCCGCGGCGGGCTTCCTCGCCGAGTCGCAGCACCTCTACGTCACCGCCCTCCACGCCCTCGTCCTGCTCCTCGACCGCGCCCCCCCGAAGTTCCTCGCTGCCCCCGCCCCCTGGCCCGCCCCCCCCCCCCCCCGCCCCCCCCCCCCCCCCCCGGTGCCCCCCCCCCCGCTCAGTCGTGCCGGTGCAGGGCCAGGAAGCCCAGGGCGGCCATCCGCGCGAAGTCGAGGTCCAGCGACCAGAGCGTGGCGTCGTGCCGGGCCGCGATGACGGCGATGAGGAGGTCGCCGACGCCGAACCGGTCCCCCGCCGCCGCAGCCCGCTCCACCCAGCCGTCGAGAAGGTCCCACGCCTCGCGGTCCGGGAACCAGAGGGGCAGCGCGGAGAGGACGCGCCGGAGCCTCGGCCCGTCCCGCTTCGAGGCCCCGGAGAGCAGCTCGATGCGGACGGGGGCCGGCAGCGCGACTTCGTCCCGGTCGAGGAGTCCCCGCAGATGGGCGGCCTCGGCGCGGCTCCCGTCCCGGAACGCCGCGACAAAGACCGACGTATCGACGCAGATCATCGCGACCGCGCGGGCCGTCGCCGCGACCGGGGAAGGTCGATCTCCAGTTCCACCGTCCCCAGCATCTCCTTCAGTTCCTCGATCCGGTGGCGGCGGATCAGCTCACGGAGCGACAGCACGATCGTGTCGGTCTTCGACTTGAAGCCCAGGATCCGCCGCGCCTCC
>JALOQY010000384.1 GCA_025459285.1 Planctomycetota bacterium
CCCGTTCGGGGGCGGGGGTGGGATAAGGTTAACACCAGATGGAGGGGGAATGATCGTCAGACCCGGCGGCGGATTCTTCCGGAAGGTGATCCCGGCAGCGTCCCGGTCGGACTGGTTGAAGAACCGGATGCGACGGAGTGGTGGGACACCGCTACCCGGTGGCCAGGATGACACGGCCCAGGTCAGGAGCGCGCCGAGGCCGAGGCCGATCAGGATGAATTGCAGCGCGGCGGCGATGCCCATCTTCGGCGCGAGGATCGACAGCAGGAACACGATGATGGCAAAGACCAGCCAGTGGAGGCGCGGCGGTTTGAAAGCACGCCGAAGCCACGCCAGGAATCGCCACCAGCGCTCGGGAGCTTCCTCTTCCTTCCCATCCTTCATGTTCGCGCCTCCCCGATCGGCCCTTTTGGGGGGAGCCTAGCGCGATCGCCTCTCCCTGTCAATAGGGTGGAATCGGATTCTCCCTCAATTCAGTCCGGCCTTCCCCACAGGACCCAGCCGGCCCAGTCCGCCGGGTGCGGGCGCCGGGACCGGACCTCCTCGCGGGCGCTCCGCAGGGCGCCGGCGGTGGTGGCACCGGGCCTGTCGAAAGCCCGGTGGAAGGCCACCACGAACTCCCGGGCCACCTCGTCGTCGACGCGCCAGAGACTCGCGAGCACGCGGGGGGCGCCGGCCAGCAGGAAGGCCCTCACCAGCCCCTGGACGCCCTCTCCCCCCGCCGCGCGGTCCCGGGCCGTATCGCAGGCCGAGAGGACCACGAGGTCGGCGGGGATGTCCAGCGCGTAGACCTCCAGGGCGGTGAGGAACCCGTCGTCCGGGGGGGCGGGCGTCAGCGCGAGGGCCGAGAGCGCGGGGTTGCGGCCGTTCACCAGTCCGTGGCAGGAGAACGTGACGGCCCGCCAGTGCTGGCGCGAGGCCAGCGCCCGCGCGAAGCCCGCCTCCGTCGCGGCCTCGCGGAGCAGGCGCACGTCGCCGGGGCCGGTGCTCTCCTCGACCTCGCGCGCCGTCGCGGGCAGAGCAACGAGCCGGCCGCCTCCCGCCCAGACGCTGAGGACGCGGCCGTCCTCGTTCTGCGTGTAGACGGGGTCCCCGATCGCGAGGCGGCCCGTGCCCCGTCGCCGGGGCCGGGAGAGGAGAGCGGCGCGGACCCCGGCCGAGGGGACGAGGACCACCTCGGGCCCCGCCTCCCCCGGGCCGGCGAGGAGCAGGCACCACGGCAGATGCGCGAGCACCCCGTCCGGGACCACGGTCAGCGTTCGGAGCCCCCCGGGCAGCCCGAGCGGCTCGACCAGGAGGCTTCGCAGGGCTCCGGCCGCATCCCTCACCGTTTCCGCGGAGACCTTCCGATCCCCGCCGGGAAAAGCCGCGCAGGTCGACGCGATCGCCTCCTGCCCGGCCAGATCCACGCACCGCGCGGTGCCGGCCGCGAGGACAAGCGCCTTCGAGGTCTCCGGCAGCAGGGCGTAGATGACCAGCGCCTCTCCGGACCCCAGTCGTGACAGGGTCTCCGGCAGCTTCTCCATTCCGGTTGCCGGACCGGCGAGGGTCCGGCGCGCTTCCCGCTCCACCTTCCGCAGGGTCTCCTCGCAGCGCTCGCGGGCCGCGTCGAGCTCCCGGGTGGCCTCGCGGACCTCCGGCACGTCCTCCGCCGCGAAGGCCTCGCGCTGCCGGGCGTACGCCAGGGTCACCTCCGCCTCGGCCCGCTCCAGCCGCCGCGCCGCTGCCGGATCGAGCAGCCGGCGGCGGAGGGCCCGTCTCCCGCCGAGGGCGGTGACGAATGCCCGGCCGCGCGCCTGTTCGCAGGCCTCGAAGAGCGCCCCGGCCTCCCCGGAGCGCGCCGCCGCCCGGATGCCGAGGGTGAGGACGCGCCGCCGGTCCGCTTCGCTCCTCGCCTCCACGATGTCGCCGTCGGCGAGTCCCCCCGTCATCGCGTCGAGGTCCCTGAGCGCCTCGGAGGCGTACTTCATCGCCTCCGCCGCGCGTCCGCGGGCGAGGGCCACTTCGCCGCGGCTGGCCCGCACCAGCATCCGCAGTGCGGGATCGCCGCCCCCCCGGAGGTCCGGGAGCGCCTCGGCGAGGAGAGCGTCGGCCTTCGCGAGGATCCCGGGATCCGATTCGGCCCCCCGCTTCGCAAGGGCGTCACCGAGTCGCAGTTTCGCCCAGGCGGCGAGACCGGCGTCCCCGGTGGCCAGAGCCAGGGCCTGTGCGTGGAGCCGGAGCGCCTGTTCCCAGTCGCCCTCCCGCTCGCACGCTTCGCCGAGGGAGAGTCGCAGGACGATCCGTTCCGAATCGTCACCTTCCTCGTCCACCGCGGAGAGCACCTCCGCGAGCAGCCGCCGCGCCTGGCCGGTCTGCCCGGTCTCCTGCAGGGCCGTCCCTTCGTTGATGCGGTGGACCCGGCGCGCCCGCCGGGACTCCGGGTCGTCGCCCCGGACCGCGGCGGCGGCCCGCCGGTGGAACGCGAGCGCGCGGTCCTTGGCCCCGAAGGTGGAGTAGACGTTGCCGAGGGCTCCGAGCGCGTCGGCCTCCGCCACCGGATCGTCCGTCCCCGCGGCTCCGGCGACCGCCGACTCGCCGGCCGCCAGCGCCTCCACGAACCGGCCGGCCATCGCCAGCGCCTCGGCCAGCATCGTCTCCGAGCCCGCGAGGGCGACGTGCCGGAAGGCGCGCTCCTCCGGACTGTCCCCGGCGCCCATCGCCCGCCAGAGCTGCCGCGCGCGCTCGAGATGGCCGACCGCCGGATCGGCCATCTCGAGGGCGACGCAGACAGTCCCCAGGTTCAGTTCCCAGAGCGCCGCCGCGAGAACATCCTCCCCGGCGTAGGCGGCGTCGAGGATCCGGGAGCCGACCGGCAGGGCAAGGCGATAGTCCCCGCGGGCGGCGAGTTCGTCGAAGCACGACCCGAGGATGTCGACCTCGCGTGAGAGGTCGCGGCCCAGCGCCCGGGCGCCTTCCCCGGCCTCCGCATAGGAGCGGCACGCCGCGGGCCAGTCCCCGGTCGCGAGGAGGAGGCGGCCCGTCAGCATCCGCACGTGAAGTCCGGGGAGCGAGTCCGCGGGGACTTTCAAGCCGCGGAGCACCGAAAGCGCCTGCTCCAGTTCGCCCCGTTGGACGGCGGCCCGGGCCTCGCGGATGCGGGCGCGGACGGCCGGGTCGTCCGGCGGCGAGCGTGTCACCGCCAGAAGGAGGGCGGCACCGTCCGGGTCGCCGACGGCCTCGGCCAGGGCCCGCGCCCCGTCGACCCGGCCGAGGCCGAGGAGGTCGTCCGCCACCGTGAAGGGGTCGGTCAGGGGGGAGCGCGCGATCCTCGTGATCTCCGCGCGGTCCCCGCGCTCCAGGGCCGCGAGGACTCCGGCGGCCTCCGGGGAGACCGGTTCCTCGCCCGCGGCCGCCCGGAAGGCGAGGAGCGCGAAGACGAGCCCCGGGGCGAGCCTGCGCCAGCGGAATCCACGTCCCGCAGCGCCGGCAGTGCCGCGGCTGACCTGCGGGTCGGGTCGGCCCCCGGACCGGCCCGGAGGGAGCAGGCCCTCCGGAGTTCCGCCTTCCCCCGGGTGCGGATCGGAGCGTCGCATGGGAGCACCTCCGGCGCCACCGCGCGGGCCTCGGACGCCGGCGCCGCGGTCCATGCTACCGGAAGGCCACCCGCTACTCATCCGGAATGACCGGTCCGGGTCGGTCCCGTCGCCGGCGCTGAGTCGCCCGGTCCGGGCGACCGGGAACGTCACGATGGCCGGTCACCACCGGGGTTCCTCGATGCCGGCGCGGCGGTTGACGAAGCGGGCGAGGACGAAGAGGAAGTCGGAGAGGCGGTTCAGATAGACCACCGCCGCGGGGTTCACCTCCTCGGAGGCGGAGAGGGAGACCACCGCGCGCTCCGCCCGGCGGCAGACCGTCCGGCAGAGCTGGAGCGCCGCCGCGCCGGGGGAGCCCCCGGGAAGGATGAATCTCGTGAGCGGGACGTTCTCCGCCTCGTAGCGGTCGATTTGACCCTCGAGGCGCGCGGACCGCTCCGGGGCGATCCGCACGGCGCGCGCCGCCGCGCCCGGAGAGGCGTCGGGCGGCGTGGCGAGGTCCGCGCCGAGCGTCAGGAGGTCGCGCTGGATCTCGCGGATCTCCCCGTTCAGCGCGTCGTCGGCGAGGAGCGAGGCGGCGAGGCCGAGCGCGGAGTTCAGCTCGTCCACCTCGCCGTAGGCGCCGACGCGCGGGTCGTCCTTCCGCACGCGCCGCCCCCCGAAGAGCCCTGTCTCGCCGCCGTCCCCGGTCTTCGTGTAGATCTTCACGGGTCTCTCTCCTCGTACAGGGCCATGATGTCCGAGACCAGCCGCTTCGCGGTGAAAAGGCGAAGGACCTTCTCCCGCGCCGCGG
>JALOQY010000385.1 GCA_025459285.1 Planctomycetota bacterium
GGAGTTGCGGCAATCGTGCCCGCGCGGTCGATCGTCCGCGGGGGAGGCCGATCCGCCCCTCGGCGCTGCATCTTGGGCGGCGGCCTGCGCCGCAATCCGTGCCTCGCGCGAAGATCCCGCGCAGCAGGAGTTCAAAACGGGAGGCGGGTTATCAGATTGGCGGAACGGGCGACTACGCCGATTCGGTGAGTTCGTCCGTGGAGTCGGACCGCGTGCGCCGGTGGTCGCTCAGCGTCACGCGCAGGACCTCCTCGATGGAGGTGTTGCCCTTGATGGCGTTGAGGATCGCGCAGCGGCGCAGACTCAGCATCCCACGGTCGAGGGCCGCGTTCCGGATGTCAAGCGCCGAACCGCCGTCGATGACGATCCGGCGGATCTCGTCCACCATGGGAAGCGTCTCGAGGATGGCGAACCGTCCGGCGTAGCCCTCATTGCAGCGCGAGCAGCCTTTCCCGGTGTAAAGGACCGGCTTCGCCTCGATCTCCGCGTCGGAGAACCCGATGGCGCGAAGCCGCTCCGGCGGGGCCTCCAGGGGTTCCCGGCAGTGCTTGCAGAGCCTCCGGCACAGACGCTGGGCGGACACGAGGAGGGTCGAGGAGGCCACCATGAAGGGATCGACCCCCATGTCCACCATGCGGGTGATCGTCGACGGGGCGTCGTTGGTGTGGAGCGTGGAGAGAACGAGGTGCCCGGTGAGGGCCGCCTTCACCGCGATCTCGATGGTCTCGCTGTCGCGGATCTCGCCGATCATCACCACGTCCGGGTCCTGGCGCAGGATCGAGCGCAGCGCGCCGGCGAAGGTCAGCCCGGCCTTGGGATTGACCTGCACCTGGTTGACGCCTTCGAGCTGGTACTCCACCGGGTCCTCGACGGTCACGAAGTTGTCGCCGACCGTCATGACCTCCTTCACCGCCGAGTAGAGCGTGGTGGACTTCCCGCTCCCCGTGGGACCGGTCACGAGGATCATTCCGTAGGGAGAGGCGATCGCGTCACGGAAGTCCTTCAGCGCCGACTCCTCGAAGCCGAGGCGGTCGAGGGAGAGTACGAGGTTCCCCGCGTCGAGGATCCGCATCACGACCTTCTCGCCGTGGATCAGCGGGAGGATGGACACCCGGAAGTCGACCTGGCGGCCGTCGATCCGGACCTGGAACTTCCCGTCCTGGGGCCGCCTCTTCTCCGCGATGTCGAGACTCGACATGATCTTGATGCGTGACACGATCGAGTTCAGGATGCGCTTGGGGGGAGAGTAGGTCTCCCGGAGCACGCCGTCCTTGCGGAACCGCACGCGGACCCGTTTCTCGAATGGTTCGACGTGGATGTCGCTCGCCCCCTCCTTCACCGCCTTGTAGATGATCATGTTCACCAGCTTGACCGCCGGTGAATCCCCCGACTCGATGTCGTCGAGCTTGAGGTCCTTGCCGTCGTCCGCGTCCGCGGTGTCGCCCTTGATCTCGATGGAGGGCTCCACCACGTTCTTCAGGAGCGCCTGCATCTCCTGCTCGCCGGGGTTGTAGCCCCGGTCGATGAGCGCCCGGACGGCGTCGTCGAGCGCGAGCACGATGCGCAGGTCGCACCCCGTCACGATCCGGATGTCGTCCAGCTTGACGACGTCGTAGGGGTTGCTGACGGCGAGAGTCAGGATGTTCCCGATCCGCGACAGGGGGAACACGCCGTAGAGGCTCGCGAGGTCCTGCGGGATCGCCTCGAGCACGTTCTGGTCCGGAGTGACGCCGCGCAGGTCGATCGCGGGGATGCGGAGCTTCTCGGAGAGCAGGCCGAGAAGGTCCTTCTCCTCGAACCAGCCCTTCTTCACGACGATGGTCGAGAGCGACTTGCTTTCCTGCTCCGCCAGCCGGGATCCGACCTCGAGATCTTCGGGCTTGATCGCTCCGCACTGCTCCAGGATCTTGGAGAGCTTTTTATTGAAGCTGACCATGTTCAGGCCGTGCGCTGGAACACCCGCTTCAGGTCGTCGGGGTCAAGGGTGCGGCTCAGGGCGTCGTCGTAGGTGATCAGGTTCTTCCGGTACAGCTCGAGGAGGGACTGGTTCAGGGTCTTCATCCCCTGCTTCGCGCCCGTCTGCAGCAGCGAGTAGATCTGGTGTGCCTTGTCGTCACGGATCAGCGCCCGAACGGCGGCGGTGCAAATCATGATCTCCGAGGCGAGCACGCGTCCCCGCCCGTTCGCCCGGGGGATGAGCTGCTGGCAGAAGACCCCCTGCAGCACGAAGGAGAGCTGCGTGCGGATCTGCTGCTGCTGGTAGCTCGGGAAGACATCGATGATCCGGTTGATCGTCTGGATGCAGTCGGAGGTGTGGAGCGTGGCGAAGGTCAGGTGACCCGTCTCGGAGAGCGTCAGCGCCGACTCGATCGTCTCCGCGTCGCGCATCTCTCCGATCAGGATCACGTCCGGGTCCTGGCGGAGGACCGCACGCAGGGCTCCCTTGAACGAATGCGTGTCGGAGTGGACCTCCCGCTGGTTGAAGAGACAGTTCTTGTTCCGGTGGAGGAACTCGATCGGGTCCTCGATCGTCACCACGTGGGCCGCCCGGGTCTGGTTGATGAAGTCGATCATGGCCGCAAGGGTCGTCGACTTGCCGCTCCCCGTCGCGCCCGCGACGAGGATGAGCCCCTTGGGCAGCTGGCAGAGGCTCTCGCAGATCGCTCCGGGAAGCCCGAGCTCGTTGAAACCCTTGATCTCGTAAGGGATCACCCGCAACACGCCCGCCACCGTGCCGCGCTGCTGGAAGACGTTCACCCGGAATCGCCCCAGTCCCTCGATCCCGAAGGAGAGGTCCAGTTCGAGGTCCTTCTCGAACTTGGCGATCTGGTCGCTGGTGAGCACGGAGTAGACGAGCTTGCGGCCCATCTCCGGCGTGAGCATTTCGTGCTCCGTGTTCACCAGCTTCCCGTCGATCCGGACCTTGGGAGGCGATCCGGCCGAGATGTGGAGGTCGGATCCCTTCCTCTGGACCAGCAGCGTCAACAGTTCTTCGATCGTGACCATTTCGTCCCCGCCGAGATTGACCGTTCGGCCGGGAGGACATCCCCCCGACCGCTCCCTTATCGGGAATCACCGGGCGGAAACTGAGCCGGTTGTCCGGCCGCGGGGGGAACTCCGGACGGAACGCGCCCGGAGGGGGCACCGGTCCGCAGGCCGCCGTTCCCGGCCGGAATCGGGTACGCCGCCGGCCGCCCGTCGCCGAGGGGCCTCCGCGCGCATGAGGGCTTACGCCGACGGGCGGCTAGTCTTCCTCGTCCGCGACGCGGCCCTTCTGGTGGGCGGCGATGATGCGCTCGGCCAGATGGGACGGAACGACATCGTAGTGCGAGACCTCGAGGGTGTAGGTCCCCTCGCCTCCGGTCATGGACTGGAGGTCGGCGGCGTAGGTCAGGATCTCCGCCTCGGGAACGGTGGCCCGGATCACCTGCATGCCGGCCATCGTGTCCATGCCGGTGATCCGGCCGCGACGGCTGTTGAGATCGCCGGAGATGTCGCCCATCTTCTCGGCCGGCAGGAGGATCTCCACGTTCATGATCGGCTCGAGGAGTACCGGCCGCGCCGCACGGAACGCGTCCTTGAAGGCGTTGCGGGCGGCGATCTGGAAGGCGATGTCCTTCGAGTCCACCGGATGGCTCTTGCCGTCGTAGACGATCGCCCGGACGTCGACCACGGGGTAGCCGGCGACCACTCCCACGTCGAGCACGCTGCGAATGCCCTTCTCGCAGGAGGGGATGAACTGGTTCGGGATCGTCCCGCCCACCACCTCGTCCGAGAACTCGAACCCGGCACCCCGGACCTGGGGTTCGACGCGCAGGTGGACTTCGGCGAACTGCCCGGCGCCGCCCGTCTGCTTCTTGTGGCGATACTTGGAGTCGCCCTTGGCATTCACGGTCTCGCGGTAGGGGATCTTCGGCGGCGCCGTATCGACCTCGACGTGGAACCGTCGCTTGACCCGGGCGAGGATGATGTTGAGGTGGAGGGTGGACATGCCGGAGACGACGAGCTGCTTGGTGTCGGCGCGCCGGACCTGCCGGAACGTGGGGTCCTCCTCCGTCAGCCGGGTGAACGAGCTGCCGATCTTGCCCTCGTCGTTCCGGCTCTTCGGCTGCACGGCGATCGAGACCATCGGCGTCGGGTAGATCGGGCGGAGGACTTCGAGCGGTGCCGCCTCGGCGGCCACCGTGTCCCCGAGAGAGAGCGACTCGATCTTCGTCACGGCACCGATGTCCCCGGCCACGACCACGGGGACGGACTTCTGCTCCTTCCCCTGCATGGAGAACACTTCCTTGACCTTCTCGTTCTTCCCGGTCTTCACGTTCAGGAC
>JALOQY010000386.1 GCA_025459285.1 Planctomycetota bacterium
CTGGGCGGAGGTGGACCTCGACGCCGTAGCCGGCAACCTCGCGGCGCTCAGGAGATGCGCGCCGAAGGCCCGGTTCATGGCCGTCTTGAAGGCCGACGCTTACGGCCACGGCGCGGTGATGGTGGCCCGCCGGCTCGTGGCCGAGGGCGTGGAGATGATCGGCGTCGGCGATTCGACCGAGGCCATCGAACTCCGCGAGGCGGGCATCGTCGCCCCCCTCCTCATCCTCGGCGCGATCGTCCCCGGAGAGGCCGAGAAGGTGGTGGCCTACGACATCGCCACCTGCCTCCACTCCATCGCCCGGGCGCACCAGCTCGACGAGGAGGCCCGCCGGCAGAACCGGACCGCGCGAGTCCACATCAAGATCGACACCGGGATGGGCCGCCTCGGCGTCGCCGTCTGCGCCGCGGTGGACCTCGCGAAGGAGGTCAAGGCCCTTCCCGGGCTCCGCCTGGAGGGCACCGCCACCCATTACGCCTCCGCGGCCTCCCCGATCACCACCCATCTCAAGTCCCAGTTCCGGCTGTTCAGCGACACCGTCGGCGCGATCCGCGAGGCGGGCGTGGACCCCGGCCTGCTCCACGCCAGCAACACCGGCGCTCTCTTCTCCCCGCTCCGCGTCCACTTCGACATGGTGCGGCCGGGCATCGGGCTCCTCGGCATCGACCCCGGGAACCTCGAAGGCACTGGCCTCGCGCTCATGCCGGCCCTCTCCCTGAAGACCCAGATCCTCTTCATGAAGGACTTCCCGGCCGGCTCCCCCATCGGCTACAACCGCATGCACGAGACGCGGGGCCCTACCCGGATCGCGACGCTCCCCATCGGCTACAACGACGGCCTCTCCTGGAACCTCGGCAACCGGGCCCAGGTGCTCCTCCGCGGGCAGCGCGCGCCGGTCGTCGGGGCGATCTCCATGGACTACACCACCATCGACGTGGGCCACGTCCGCGACGCCGCGGTGGGAGACATCGTCACGGTGATCGGCCGCGATGGCGACGAGGAGATCCGGACGGAGGAGGTGGCGGCCCTCGCGAGGACCATCCCCTACGAGGTCACCTGCCGGCTCTCCCGGCGGGTCGTGCGGGTCTACAAGGGGTCGGCGACCCGACCGGAGGCGCCCCGTGGATGACCGGACCTTCGCGGTGCTCATGGCCGGCGGGTCGGGGACACGGTTCTGGCCGCTCTCGCGGCGGAGACGGCCGAAGCAGGTGCTGCCCTTCGCGGGCGGCGTCCCGCTGGCGCGCGCGGCGTTCGAGCGGGTCCGCGGACTCGTTCCTCCGGAGCGCGTCCTCGTGGTCACCGGCGCGGACCAGGTGGCCGCCCTTCGCGAGATCCTCCCGGAGATCCCCCCGGACGGCTTCCTCGTGGAGCCCGCGCCGCGGAACACCGCCCCCTGCCTCGGCCTCGCCGCCGTCGAGGCGGAGCGCCGGCGGCCCGGGGCGCTCCTCCTGAACCTCCCCGCCGATCACGTGATCGAGCCGGTGGAGACCTTCCGGGAAACGGCACGTCGCGCGCTCGCGCGGGCCGATGCGGCGGGGGCGCTCGTGACCTTCGGGATCGCCCCGACCCGACCCGCCACCGGCTACGGCTGGATCCGGCTCGGCCCGGAGACGGCCCCCGGCGTCCATGCTGTCGCACGGTTCACCGAGAAGCCCGACGCGGCCACCGCCGAGGGCTTCCTCGCCGACGGCGGCTATCGCTGGAACGGCGGCCTCTTCGCGTGGCGGGCCGACGCCTTCCTCGGCGAGGTGCGGACCCACCTGCCGGCCCTCGCCGAGGGTCTCGACGCCCTCACCGCCGACCCCGCGCGGCTCGGCGGGATCTTCCCCGGCCTCCCGGAGATCTCCGTGGACTTCGCGGTGATGGAGCGGACAAGCCGGGCCGAGGTCTGTCTCGCGGACTTCCGGTGGGACGACGTCGGTTCCCTCGAGGCCCTCGCCCGGCTCCTGCCGCCGGACGGAACGGGGAACCACGGCATCGGTGCGCTCCTCACCCTCGATGGCGGGAGCAACGTGGTCGTCGCCCCCCCCGGACACCTGGTGGCCGGGATCGGCGTCCACGACCTCGTGGTGATCGCCACACCGGACGTCACCCTCGTGTGCCCCCGGGACCGGGCCGAGGAGGTCAGCCGGCTGGTGAAGGAACTGCGGCGCCGCGGCCGCGAGGACCTCCTGTGATCCGCGTCCTCGGGATCGACTGGGGGGTGAAACGGCACGGCCTCGCCGTCTCCGACCCCCTCGGGCTCGCCGCCCATCCCGTGGGGGTCGTCGAACGACGAGGCCCGGACGACGGTCTGCCGGAGGTGGCCCGCATCGCCCGCGAAAAGGGCGCCGAGCGGGTCGTCGTCGGCCTCCCCTTCCACATGGACGGCCGGCCCGGCGACCACCACGCGGAGGTCCTCGCATTCGTTAAGCGCCTCCGGGAGTTCCTCGGCCTCCCCGTGGAGACGATCGACGAGCGTCTCACCACCGTCCAGGCCGAGCGGGCCCTCGCGGAGGGAGGCCTCAGCCGGAAGAAACGCGCGGCCCGGGTGGACCAGACGGCCGCCTGTTTCATCCTCCGGAGCTGGCTCGATGCCCGGGCCTTGCGGGAAAAACTGCCTCCGGCGGGCGGGTCCGCCGTAGACTGAGGGCTTATCGAAGGTTTTGACCATGGAAGGCACCCCCGCCCGGTTCGACTCGGGGTCTTACGGGGCGGAGGGCGAGAGGAAGTCATGCGTCCCAAGAATGACGTGATCACGGAGTTTCGGCGGCACGAGGGCGACACGGGCTCACCGGAAGTGCAGGTCGCTCTTCTCACGGAGCGGATCCGGCACCTCACCGAGCACCTGAAGGACCACCGCAAGGACCACGCCTCCCGGCGCGGCCTCCTCATGCTGGTCGGCCTGCGCTCCCGCCTCCTCAAGTACCTGGGGCGCTCGGACCAGGCTCGTTACCGGGACCTGATCCAGAAACTTGGTCTCCGCAGATAGCGAGACAGGAAGCCGCCCGTACCCACCCGACACGGGCGGCCGGCGACCGGCTCCGAGGGGCCGGCCGGAAGGTCCCGTTCTCCGCAGGGGCGGAGGAACGGGGGTCGATGGTCACACCACGATCGTCGCGGCGCGGGCCGGAGAATCCGGATCCCGCGGACCCGCGACCCGCGGAGCGTGGGGACGCTCCGCCAACGGAAACGGAGGATGACGTGTTCGATGTGAAAACGGTGGAACGGGAACTCGGCGGACGGAAACTCTCTCTGGAGTGCGGGCGGATGGCCCGACAGGCGAACGGCGCGGTGGTGGTGCGGTACGGCGACACGATGGTGATCACGGCCTCGGTCATGGGGCCGCCGCGGGACAGCCCGCGGGACGACGACTTCATGCCCCTGACGATGGACTACCGGGAGAAGACCGGCGCCGCGGGGAAGATCCCCGGCGGGTTCTTCAAGCGGGAAGGGCGGCCCAGCACGAAGGAGATTCTCACGATGCGGATGATGGACCGCCCCATCCGCCCCCTCTTCCCGGACGGCTTCCGGAACGAGATCCAGATCCAGGCGTTCGTCCTCTCCGCGGACCTGGAGAACGACCCTGACCTCATGGCCATCAACGGCGCCTCGGCCTCCCTCACGATCTCCGACATCCCGTTCCTCGGCCCGGTCGGCGCGGTCCGGGTGGGCCAAGTGGACGGGAAGCTCGTGCTGAATCCCTCCTTCGCCGACCGCGCGGTCTCGGCGCTCGAACTCATTGTCGTCGGCACCGAGAAAGCCGTGACGATGGTCGAGTGCGGTGCCCGGGAGCTGTCGGAAGAGGTGATGATCGAGGCCATCAAGTTCGGCCACGACGCCATCCGCGAGATCTGCCGGATGCAGAACGAACTCCGCGAGACGGCCGGCGTCGCGAAGTTCGTGTTCGCCCCGCCCGTCCGCGACGAGGCGGTCCACGCCGAGGTGAAGGGCCGCTTCGCCGAGGCCATGCGCACGGCACTCCTGACGACCGGAAAGCTGGCCCGCTCCGCGGCGGTGAGCCAGGTCGGAAAGCTCGCCGTCGAAGCCCTGGTCCCCGGCGAGGTGAAGGACGCGGCGAAGGTCGGCGAGGTGAAGCGCGCCATCCACGACCTCGAGCGCGACACGGTCCGTGCGGTCATCCTCGAAGGCGGCCGGGTCGACGGCCGGAGCGTGACGGACATCCGCCCCATCGTCAGCGAGGTCGGCATCCTGCCACGCTCGCACGGCTCGGCGCTGTTCACCCGCGGCGAGACCCAGGCGATCGTCACCTGCACCCTGGGCACGACGGATGACGAGCAGATCATCGACGGACTCCAGGAGGAGGTGCGCAAGCGCTTCATGCTC
>JALOQY010000387.1 GCA_025459285.1 Planctomycetota bacterium
CGCTGGCGAAGCGGCTCGTCGCCCAGCGCCGGTCGATGGTGGTGCGCCGCCCCCGGGCGATCGCCGGCCGGACCGTCCTCCTGGTGGACGACGTGATGACCACGGGGGCCACGGCGTCCGAGGCGGCGAGGGCGCTGAAGGCCGGCGGGGCGCAGGCGGTCTTCGTCGCCGTCCTCTGCCGGGCGTGAAGGAAGCCGCGTAGGCCCGGAGGGCGTTTCCTTCGCCGAAGTATCTGTCGTCAAGCGCCGCGAGATCGCCCGTCTCATCGGCACCACCACCGAAGCCGTCGGCACCTGTGTCAAGAAGGCGCGGAAGACGGGTACGCTGCCAACGCCCCCGGTGCCCCCGGCACCCGCTGCCGCGCCGGGAACTCCTCCGGCCCCCTCAATGCCCCGGCGCGCTTCCCGGCCATGGTGTTGCGTTTCCCGCCCAATGACGGTGGATCTCCGTTCCCGTTGCACTTCCGTGACAGTGACTCCGAGCGCGCCGGCGTGCCACCCGCAACCGGAACCGCCTATGCCTCCCATCCGCGTCCGCCCCCGGAGGGGTTCGGGCAGGGAGAACCTCGGTGGGGAGCCGAGGAAGCCCGCATTGACGGGGAACGGGAGCCCGGAATCGAAGATGAGGGGGGTCGCGAAGGAGCCTGTTCGCCCGTCTGTTCGCATGACCGGGCCCCGCACCCCGGAGCGCTACATGGGCGGACACCCGGTAGAATGTCCCATCCGTCGTTTCACCGCCGGCAGACGCTGGTGACTCAGTACGAGGAACGGCAGGCATGTTCGACTCGAAGGCCGATCGTCAGGATCATCTCGATGGCCACATGAGGGGCGGGAGGCCTCGCGTCGAGGCCTCTCGAGGCAAGCGGGATTCTGTGCGCTACCAGCATCAGTTGCGGTGGCGTTCGCAGGTGCGACGGTCGCGCAGCGTCGCCGCGATGGGGAGGGGACAGGGCGGGCGGGCAGGCGGAGGGCGACACGAGGGCCTCCGGGATGCAGGTCGGGGTTTGCTCCCCGGGATGGCGGCGGCGGGCGAGCGAGATGAACTGAACGCGAGTCCGACGCGCGGTCGACCCTGCGATGATCCTGGGAGTCTGCGCCTGGCCGGCGCCGTCAACGGCGGACCGAGAAGCCCGCGAACTCTCCGGTGGCGGGGAGCCACTCGACGTGGAGATCCGAGACCGCCGCGTGGGGCGGGCCCTCCCGGCACCAGGCGACGAAGGACTCGAGAGCCGGCCGCGGTCCCTCGGCGACGGCCTCGACGCGTCCGTCCGGCAGGTTCCGCACGAAGCCGGAGAGGGCGAGCCCGCGCGCCACGTCCCGGGTGGAGGCGCGGAAGAAGACGCCCTGGACGAGTCCGCTGACGATGAGATGAGCGCGTTCGGCGGTCAAGGCGCCTCCTCCCGCAGTGACCGGACGACCAGGTCGACGGCCTCCTCGGGTGTCCGGGCGACGAGCGGTCCCCGGTCCGGCATCCGTTCCCCGTCGAGAGGCCAGCTCCCGAGCGAGACGACGGGGAGCCCGCGTTTCAGGGCGAAGGCGATTTCCGAAAGGGTCCCGAGGCCTCCGCCGACCGCGACCACCGCCCGGCCGGCGGTGGCGACGATGATGTTCCGCGCGTCGGAAAGACCGGTGGGAAGGGCGATCTCCACCCAGGGGTTCGCGTCGCCATGGTCGAGGCCGGGCAGGATGCCCACCGCGAGGCCGCCGGCCTCCGCGGCCCCGCGACTCGCCGCCTCCATCACCCCGCCGAGGCCCCCGGTCAGGACCACGAAGCCGGCCTGCGCGAGCCGCCGTCCGACTTCGCGGGCCCGCTCGTACTCCCCGGGCGCACAGGCGCCGCCGCCGATCACCGAGACGATGTCTCTCACTCCCCGACCTCCGCGGCCCGGGCCGCCTCCCGCGCCCTCCGGCGGCGGCAGAACCAGATGTAGCCGAGGATGATGACCAGGAGGGCCGGCGCCATGACGAGGAGGATCCGATGGCTGTTCCTCTTGACGACATCGAGGTCGGTGCCGACCCAGTAGCCGATCAGCGTGAGGACGGTGACCCAGATGCCCGAGCCCAGGGCGGTGAAGAGGAGGAATCGCGGAAGCGCCATCCGGGCGAGCCCCGCGGGGATCGAGATCAGCTGCCGGATCCCGGGCAGCAGGCGGCAGACGAACGTGGTGATCTCCCCGTGGCGCCGGAAGAAGTCCTCAGCCTTGTGGAACTTCCGTTCGGAGAGGAGGAAGTACTTCCCGTAACGCAGGCAGAACGGCCGCCCCAGGCCGAGGGCCAGGTAGTAGTTCACCAGTGCGCCCGCCAGGGAACCGGCGATCCCGCACAGGATGACGAGGACCAGATCCAGGTCGCCGCTCCGGGCCAGGGCCCCCGCGGGAGGCATCACGATCTCCGACGGGAAGGGGATGAAGGAGGACTCCACGGCCATGAACCCGACGATGCCCGGGTAACCGAGGATGCCGGCAATCTCCGTGAGCCAGGCCCAGGCCCGGTCGAGAAACCCCGCCAGCAGCAGGTTCATGAATCCTCCGGGAAGCCGTCCGCGCCGACGAGCGGAACGAAGACACACCTGAAAAACGTCTCGCGCCGGTCCCGGCCCCGCTCGCGCCGGATGCGGACGAGATCCTGGACGATCCGGTCGCCGACGGGAGCCACGAGGACCCCGGGGTCGGCGAGCTGGTCGAGGAGGGCCGGGGGTACGCCGGGCGTCGCCGCGGTCACCAGGACCGCGTCGAAGGGGGCCTCCTCCGGCCAGCCCGCCGTGCCGTCGCCGACGCGAAGCCGCACATTCGTGGCCGGCAGACGAGCGAGGACCGCGCGGGCGCGACCGGAGAGGGTGGCGATCCGCTCCACGGTGAAGACCTCCGCGGCGAGCCGGGACAGGATCGCGGTCTGATAGCCCGAGCCGGTGCCGATCTCGAGGACGCGCTCGGCGCCGGTGAGACCGAGCAACTCGGTCATCGACGCCACCATGTAGGGCTGGGAGATGGTCTGGCGTTCGCCGATGGGCAGCGGGCGGTCCGCGTAGGCATCGGCGCTCGAGGGGTCGTCGAGGAACCAGTGGCGCGGGACCTCCGCCATCGCGGCCAGGACCCTCTCGTCGGCCACTCCGCGGGCGCGGAGCTGCGTCTCGACCATGCCGGAGCGCTCGTGCCGGCGCTCATCCGTCATGGGCCACCACGTCGGAGAGCTCGAGTTCCACGGAACCGTCGCCGCGGTACGTGTCGAGGCGCGGGGTGTACGCGATGTCGAGGCGAAGGCCGGCCTTCTCCAGCTCGGGCTGCCGGGAGCCCATGCGGAAGCCGACCGCGCGGCGGGACGTGGTCCCGTCCGAGACGATGAAGGCCAGATGTTCTCCGTCGCGGCCCATGCGGCGGGGCCGGCCGGCGATGGTCAGTCCCCGCGTGGCGAAGACCGGCTCGGGGTTGCCCTCCCCGAACGGTTCGAGCCGTTCGATCTCGCGCACCACCGCCGGTGTCAGGATGGCGAGAGGGGCGACGGCGTCGATGCGGATCCGGCGGAGGAAGTCCTCCCTCGTCGTCGAGAGGCGCACGGCCTCGTCGAAGCTCCGGCGGAATCCCTCGAAGTTCCCCGGTCGGATCGAGAAGCCGGCGGCGGCGGCGTGGCCGCCGAAGGATTCGAGGTGGTCCGAGCACTTCGAGAGAACCTCCGTGAGGTGGACCGCGGGCACGCTGCGGCATGACCCGCGGCCGAGCTCCCCGTCGATGGCCACGAGGGCCACCGGGCGACGGTAGGAGTCGGCGAGCCGGGCGGCCACGATCCCGATGACTCCGGCGTGCCAGGAGGGATCCGCGAGCACCAGGGCCCCGTGGTGGTCGGGACCGTACTCGGCGTCCACCCGGGCCCGGGCGTGGGCCAGGATGCCGTTCTCGATTTCCCGCCGCTTCCGGTTCTCCCGATCGAGCAGGGCGGCGATCTCGACGCCGCGGGCGGAATCGTCCGTGAGCAGGAGTTCGAGTGCCAGGTCCGCGCTGCCGAGGCGACCCGCGGCGTTGAGCCGGGGGGCGAGACCGTAGGCGATGTCCGTGGAGGTGGGGGGGCGGGCGTTGACCCGGGCCACGTCGAGGAGGGCGCGGAGCCCGGGGCGGGTGGTGGCGCCGAGGGCCCGGAGACCGAACCGGGCGAGCAGGCGGTTTCCCCCGCGCAGCGGCACCACGTCCGCCACCGTGCCGAGGGCCGCGAGGCCGAGGGCCTCGGTCAGGAAGAGCCGGTGGGGTTCTGAGACCCGTCCGCCGCCGGCCATGTCCCGGGCCACGAGCCAGAGGATCAGGAACACCACCCCGGCGGCGCAGGGGGCGGGTCCG
>JALOQY010000388.1 GCA_025459285.1 Planctomycetota bacterium
CGCCGGCGTGGACGTCAGATAGCCTTTCAGTGTCTCCGTGAGCCCCTCCGGGCCGAACTGCTCCCGGTAGGCCGTACTCCAGGCCCCCGACGCCGTCGCCGCGCCCCCCGGCGGGTAGCTCCCGAACAGGAAGTGCACCTCCTCCCCCGCCGACGAGAGCTGGCCCACGAACTCGTCCACCAGCCGCGTCTTCCCGATCCCCGCCTCCCCTTCGATCAGGAGCACCCGGCCGTCTCCCGCCTTCACCGTCTCGTAGAGCGTCCGGAGCCTCGACAGCTCCGCCTCCCGGCCGTACACCGCCGTCTCCCGCGGGATCCACACCCGCCGCAGCGGACGCTTCGTCGCCGCCCGGATCGCCTTCGCCCGCTCGGGCCACCACGTCCCGCCCTCCCCCTCCGAGAGGACCGACAGGAACGCTGACGCCGAACCGAACCGCTTCGTCCGGTCCTTCGACAGCAGCGCGTGCACCACCTCCTCGTAGAATGCCGAGACCTGCGGGTTCCGCTCCCCGAGTCGCCGCGGCTCCTCGGTCAGGATCCGCGCCAGCACCGTCCCGAAGTTGTCCCCCGGGTAGGGGTGCTCCCCGCAGGCCAGCTCGTACAAGATCACCCCCAGCGAGTAGAGATCGGCGCGTGCGTCGATCTCCCGCCCCTCGAACTGCTCCGGGCTCGCGTACTGCACGCTTCCCACGAAGGCCCCCGTCCGCGACAGAACGAACGTACCGTCCAGGAACCGCGCCACCCCGAGGTCCATCACCTTCACCTCGTGGTCCCTCGAGATCAGCACGTTCTCCGGCTTCAGGTCCCGGTGCACCGCCCCCGCCCCGTGGATCGCCACGAGCCCCTTCGTGACTTCCCGCCCCACGTGGCGGCACAACTCCTCCGGCACCCGCGAGAGTTCTTCGAGGAGGCCCCGCAACGTCTGCCCCTCCACGTACTCCATCACCAGGAACGCACAGGGCACGCCGTTCACGATCGCCTGGTTGAAATCGAGCGTCCGGACCACGTTGGGGTGCCGGATGCTCTTCCCGATCTCCGCCTCCCGGAGGAACCGCCGGAAGAACCCCGGCTCCTCGAGCAGGTGCGGGTGCACGACCTTCAGGGCGAAGCGCTGGTCTCCCTTCTCCGCGAGGTAGACCCGTCCCATGCCCCCCGAACCCAGTCCGGAGAGGAGACGGTACCCGCCGAGGACCTGCCCCGTGACATCCCGGCAAGGCGCACGCGGCACTCCCGACAGCTTGCGGAAGCCGATCCGCAGCGCCCGGTCGAGCCGATCCGGTCCGGCCTGCCTGTCGTCGTCCATGGGCGAACCTCCCCGAGAGAGTCCACCGCGGACCGCCGTTTCGTCACGAAAGGCTCTGGAGCAACCGCTGGCAGGCCTCCTCGACCTGGGCCGGGGTGCCGGGCTCGTGGAAGGCCACGACCTCCATCAGCACCTCCCGGAATTCGAGGCGAGCCTGCCGGTACTGGCGGTGTACCCGCTCGGACTCCTCGCCCCACTTCTTCGCGATCTCGCGGATGGGCAGCCCCTCGCTGAACCGAAGCTTAAGGAGGGTGAACCGCCGCTGGAAGTCTCCCCCACGTTCCCGGGCTCGATCCTCGTGGCGCCGCACCGCCTCCCGGACCATGGCCTCGGCGAAGGACTGGTCGAAGACCGTGGAGAGACCCGGATCGTCCGCCGGCAGGTCGTCCAGCGCCGGCTCCACGGCGGGCGGGATGTCCCGGTGCCGGGCGTGGCGCCGCTCCAGCTGGAGGGCCGTCTTCCTCACGATGCCCCGGAAGAAGGCCCGGAACCCCCCGGGCCACGTGGAGTCGGCCCGCGAGAGGGCCCCGCCCTCCTTGAGACAGGCGAGCAGCACGTCCTGCGCGGCGTCTTCCACCTCGAAGGCGAGGGGCGAGTTCCGCCAGCGCGCCGCGAAGAAGGCCCGGGCCACGGGGCCGTAAAGCAGGGCGAACTCCTCCTGCTCCGGAGCGGCCCCCGCCGCGGCCCGCCGGATGAGGGTCCAACGGGTGTCTTCCCCGAGTGTCATGATCCGAATTCTCCCGCAACCTCGGCGGCCAGGCAAGCGGAAGTCGACGCGCAGGAAGCCGAATTCGCCCATGCCGGCTCGGGCGCTCGCCCTTCAATGGGTGGCTGAACACCAGCTACAAGGAAACCGTCGCCCGGATGAACTACCACGACTGGCTGGACGGGGACACGATCGTCTACGCGTGGGGAGTCCAGAGCACGAGGAGCCCGACGCAGGACGTCTACAAGATGAAGCGCGGAAGCGCGGGCACGAACCTGACCGGCGACACTTCGCTCTGGTGCGACCTCGGCGGCGCGCGCTGACTCCCGGAGGCCCCTGCCGCGGATGACGGGCAGGAGACCGTGTCGGACCATGCCGGGCAGCACTCAGGCCTCGAGGATGCGAACCGAGGGGCGAACTTCCTCCTCCGTGAACCCCTCCTTCCCCACCTCCTGAAACTCCACGCCGCTCGGAACTGAAGCAAGACCGGGCATCCTCATCGGCTCGACCACAAAGCTGTTTCAAGCCGTTGAATGCCAGCAGCCCGTCGCCGAGAGGCCTTCGCGCGCAGGAGGGCTTGCGCCGACGGGCTGCTGGCGCCTCGAGATCCGGGAGGATTGACCCTGGATCGCCCTTCCCGGATTCCTCCGTCACCGTAGCGCCCGGCGTGCGTCCTGTTCCGTGGCCGGTCTGCGAGGTGACCGAGGATGGTGTATCATGCCCGCATGGCGACGTCGCGCCCCGTCACCGCCGAGGAACTGGCCCTCATGGGAGAGGGCCGGCGGGAACTCATCTACGGGCGAGTGGTCGAGATGAGCCCGACGGGAGGGACCCATGGGTGGGTGACCTGTCGCATCGGTCAGCGGCTCCTGACTTTTCTCGACGATCGACCTCTCGGACGCCCTTTCGTCGGCGACACCGGTTTCCTGCTGGCCCGGAAACCCGATCTGGTCCGGGCGCCCGACGTCGCCTTTGTGGCCGCGGACCGCCTGACCGGCGTCGACCTGCGGAAGTACCTGCCGTTCGCCCCGGACCTGGCGGTGGAGGTCGCCTCCCCCGATGACACCGCGACCGAGGTCGACGCGAAGGCCCGGATGTGGGTCGCCTGCGGATCCCGCCTCGTCTGGGTGGTCTTCCCCGACGAGCGCATGGTCCATGTCTACCGCCCCGATCAGGCGCGCGCGGAGCTGACCCCCGCCGACACCCTCTCCGGCGAGGATCTCCTCCCCGGCTTCGCCCTCCCCGTCTCCGACTTCCTCTGACCGCCCCCGCAGGGGCCTGGCATCCACCGTGTCGTGACCCCGAAGATCCTGACCTCGACTTCCATGGGTGCCGCTCTTCGGGCCTGAGAAGGACAGGACATTCGCAGGGATCCGCCGTGTCGTCGAGATGGCCGGCGCCGCCAGCGCGCCGGGGTCGCGGCGAGGGCGAACCACGGGACCACGCAGAGCCGGAGGTCTCCGCGAGCCCTCTCCACGGATGATCGCGATGCCGCTCTGGCGGTGCTCCGCGGTGGCGCGGACGCAAGAGCACGGCCGGGGCCGGCCGCCCGTGCGGCACAACGACCTCCGATACTCGTCGCGCCCATGAAGGAGCCGGTCGCAGGCAACGTCGCAAGCGAGGCGGCGAGGCAGGATGGTACAATCCGGCCGTGACGCGGAGCATCGTCTACATCGAGACCAGCGTCCCGAGCTTCTACTTCGAGACGCGCGCCGATCCGGACCTGGTCGCACGCCGGGAATGGACCAGGGCGTGGTGGCGCACGGCCTCGAACCGGCATGACTTGGTGACGAGCCCGGCGGTGATCGATGAACTTCAGCGGGGCGACTACCCTCACCGCCAGGAGTGCCTCGAACTCGTGGCCCGGCTTCCGCTCCTCGCGATCGAGGGGCCGGTGGCAGAGATCGTGGAGACATACATCGCCCGACGGGTGATGCCGGCGGATCCCGCCGGGGACGCGCTGCACCTGGCGCTGGCTTCCCTGCATCGGTGTGATTTCCTGGTCACCTGGAATTGCCGTCACCTCGCCAACGCGAACAAGTTCGGGCACATCCGCAGGGTGAACACGCTCCTGGGGCTTCATGTTCCGGATCTCGTGACTCCCCTCCAGCTGCAGGAGTTGACCGATGGCCGTTGACCAGGGACTCGCGACCACACGCGAAGTGCGGGAGAGGATCTCGCGCGAGCACGGGAACGACCCGCATCGGCTCGTGGCGTACTACCTCGCCTGGCAGGAGCGGTTCGCGGATCGGCTCCGGCGCGCTCCGGAACCCGATCGGGACCTCGATGGGCCCGATGAC
>JALOQY010000069.1 GCA_025459285.1 Planctomycetota bacterium
CTGGAGCCGGATGGGGGAGCCCGCCTTCGTTCCTCGCGGCGCTCGGAACTACGGCGCGGCAGCCTTCGCCTGTCGCTCCGCTCCAGGCGAAGGCTGGTCGGGGCGAGAGGACTTGAACCTCCGACCTCAGCGTCCCGAACGCTGCGCTCTAGCCAAGCTGAGCTACGCCCCGACCGGGTGAGGTGTGAGCAGCATAGGGTACCGGGTCGGGCGATGGGGAGGTTCGAAAATCCCCGCTGGGCGCGCGGAGGGCGGGGGGGCAGGAGGAGGGGGGCAGGTCGTCCTCAAGCGAAGGGGGGAGGATGGCCGATCAGGGGACGGGGACACGGTGCTCCATGCGGATACTGGTCGTCGACGACGAACGGATGAGTCTCGAGCCCCTGGCCTCGGCCCTCACCCGCGGTAACCTCGCCACCACGCACGTGACCGGCGGAGAGGCCGGCCTTGCCCGATCCGCGGCGGAGGAATACGACCTGTTCCTCGTCGCGGCCCGACTGCCGGATATCGCCGGCGTCGAGGTCTGCCGCCGGCTCAAGGCGGGGAGCGAGCACTTCCTGCCCGTCGTCCTCGCCTCCCACGCCGAGACCGCCGAGATCCGGGCCGACGGACTCGAGCAGGGCGCCGACGACTACCTGACCCTCCCGCTCCCGGACCGGGAACTGCTGGCCCGCGTGAAGTCGCTCCTGCGGACGAAGAGCCTGCACGATCGAGTGCGGCAGCTGTCCGCGGTACGCGAACAGGTGGTGTACACGGTCTCTCACGACTTCCGCACCCCGCTCGTGGGGATCCGCGGTGCCATCCAGAACCTCCTCGCCGGCTTCGTTGGACCCCTCACCGGAGAGCAGCGCGAGTATCTCGCTCTGGTCGACGAGGCCTGCCAGCGCCTCGCCCGCCTCACCGAAGACATGACACGGCGCGCCCGGGGCCGGCGGGAACCGGGGACGGCGCTCCGCGAGGCCGTCGATCTGCGGCGGGCCGCGGAAGACGCCATCGCCGGTCTTCGGGCCACGATGGTGGCTCGCGGCATCCGGCTCGACCTCCGGATCGACCCCGACGCTCCGCCGGCCTGGGGAGACGCGGAACGTCTCACCCAGGTCATCGCCAACCTCCTCGACAACGCGGTGAAGTTCTCTCCGCCCGGAGGACGGATCCGCGTGGAGACCCGCAAGGACACGAACCGCCGGGGCGGCGCGCAGGTCCAGGTCACGGTGTCGGACGAGGGACCGGGAATAGCCCGGTCCGACCTCGAACGGATCTTCTACCCGTTCGAGCAGGTGGGGGTGCCGGACCACGCCGCGAGCCAGGGCACCGGTCTCGGTCTCGCCATGTGCCGCGAAACCGTGGAGGAGCACGGCGGCCGCATCTGGGCCGAGAGCAAGCCGGACGCCGGCGCGCGGTTCCACGTGGTCCTGCCCGCGGCCGTTCCGGTGGGAGGTGCGGTGTGAGCCTCACGACAACCCGTACCTGGCACATCCTCCTCGTCGACGACGACCCGCTGGTCGTGAAGGTCTACTCGGAGCGGATGCGCCACGAAGGCTGGACCGTCACGGTGGCCCGGGATGGCTACGACGCCAACCTGGAGTGCCGTCGCGTACGGTTCGACCTGATCCTCCTCGACATCCGCATGCCCATGCAGAACGGAGTCGAGGTACTGAAGGAGATCCGGCGGATCGGGATCAACGAGAAGACACCCGTCTACGTGCTCACGAGCCTGAGCGAGAGCGAGGACGTGGACGACGCCCTCCGCCTCGGCGCCGAAGGGGTGTTCCGCAAGTCGGATGTCCGGCCCGATGACCTGGTGAAACGGGTTTCGCTCATCCTCCACGGCAAGTGTCTTGTGCCGCGCGCCGCCGTGGTCGCCCCGGAAGTCGGGGGCTCCTGGCTGGTCGACGACGCGATGCTCGCGGCGGCCGACGGGGAAGAGTCACCCCCCGAGCCCGACGAGGAACCGGTCCGGCCGAGGCTCGTGCCGGTTGCCATGGACCCGCTCGAGGTGCCCGCGCCGCCACCGCCGCCCGAGTGCCAGTACGATGTCTACGTGAACCCCTTCCTCGGGGACGGGGCGGAACTGCTCCGCTCCCGTGGTCTCCTCGAGCCCTTCACCTGCCCGGAGTGCGGAGGGCAGCCCTGCCTCAGGGTGACGGCGACCGGGAAGCCCTGCACCGAGAAGATGGGCGCCGCCTTCTATTGCAGTCGCTGCAAGCGCCCGCTCTGACCGCCGCCAGCAGCCGGTCACCGCATGCCCTCATGCGCATGGAAGCCCCTTGGCGACGGACTGCCGGCATGGAGCGACCGGGAGCCTCCGGGGCTTCCGATCTCCGGGCCGCGTGGAGGGCCAACCCGCGCGTCAAAGGAAGGTGAGGACCTCCGAGATCGAGGGCAGGACCATGCGGTGGTTCAGATGCTCTCCGATGCGGGTGAGAAGGGGTTCCGTGGTCCGCTCGAGGACCATGCCCAGTGCCACCGCGACGAAGGCGCGTGTCGTGTCGGAGGTACGGCGATCGGCGAGCACCTCGGCGAGCCCGATGGCCTGCTCCTCCGTGGCGAGGCGCCCCAGCGCCGCCGCGGCGCTGCCGCGCGCGTACTCCGTGGAGCCCTTCTTCACGACCTCGAGGAGTGCGTCGGCGGCACCCCGGTCGCCAAGGAGAGCCAGGGCCAGGGCCACTTCCTTCTGCACGTCCGGGTTGCCGGTTTCGGAGAGGATTTTCCGCAGCACGGGCCGGGCGCGGTCGTCCCCGATGAGCCCGAGCGCTACGGCCGCATGGCCGCGGAGGTTCGGATCCGCTCCCGAGGAGGCGAGGTCGAGGAGGGCCGGGACGGCCCGCGAGTCCCCGAGGATCCCGAGAGCGATGGCCAGGGCCCCGCGGACATCGGCGGCCGCCCGCGCCCGGAACTCGGACAGGAGGAAGGGCAGAGCGCGCTCCACCGCCTCCGGGGACTTCGCCTCGCGGACCATGAGAGCCAGTGCGATCGCGGCGTGCGGCGCGACGGTCGAGTCGCCCTTGCGGTAGGCGAAGACCAGTGTGTCCCCGTCGTCGAGGTGCCCGATCTGCCCGAGCGCGATCGCCGCGAAGGCGCGGACCATGGCATCGCGGTCCGACAGCAGGAGGAAGGTGAGCGCCTTCCGCTCCATCTCGTCTTCCGGTCTCCCGAGGGCCCCGATGGTGAGCGCCGCCTGCCGCCGGACCTGCGGGTCCCGGTCCCGGAGGGCCCGCAGGGCCGCGGGGAGTCCGGCGCGGGAGCCGATCATCGCCAGTGCGGTGCCGGCGTACGCCCGCAGCACGTCGTCGCGCTCCCGCTGATCCGAGGAGCCGGCGAGCGCCTCGGAGAGGTCCGGGACGACGATCTCGTCCCGCATCAGTCCGAGACCCACGAGCGCTGCCGCCGGGACCTCCACGTTCCGGCTCTTCGCCCGCCACAGCCGGACCAGGTCCGGGAACGCGGCGGCGTCTCCGAGGAAGCCGAGCGCGAGGGCGGCGAAGCAGCGTGTCCTCAGCCGCCGGTTCTCGTCCGAGGCGACCTTCGCGATGAAGGCGCGCCGTTCCGGGTCCTCGCCTCCCAGCATCCCGAGGGCCAGCACCGCGGACTCCCGCACGGTGTCGTCGACCTTCGGGTCGTCCACGAGCTTCCGGAGGACCTCGACCGCGCGGAGGTCGCCGGCCTTGCCGAGAGCCACCACCGCACCCGTGGAGACGTCGCGGTGGGGGTCCCTCGCCGCCTCGAGCAGCGCGAGGAGAATCCTCTCGCGGGCCTCGTTCGCGGACTCGCGCTTCCGGTTCCCGGAGTCGGGCTGGCCGAGGAAGTGCGGGGTCGAGCTGATCGTCTGCTGCCGGACGCGCTGCCGGAGGAGTTCGGTGAGCCCGAGGAGGGGCTCCCGGTTCAGGGTCCACCACCACACCCAGCTTTCCGCCCCGGGGCCGGAGGGCGGCGGATTGCCGCGCGGGACGCCGGGGTTCGTGTCTCCGGGGATCGTGGGGCTCCCCGGCCGCGCGGGATCGAGGCCGCCGATGGGCCCCGGCGACACCGGGCCCCGTCCTCCGCCGGGAAGGGTCGGTACGGGGACGGGAACGAGGGGTGTCAGCGGAGTCCCCGTGTCCACCGGCGGCGGACCGCGCCAGGCGCCTCCGTGGGCGGATGCGATCCCGGCGAGGAGGAGGAGCGCGAGGACCGTGGTGGGGGGGCGGCTGCTCATGATCCCGCCATTCTACCGGCGTGGGGACGTTGTCAACCTGTCAACTTGCCGGTCCGGGTCCGCCTGGCAGCCCGCGGATCGCCCGCGGCGCCTCGGCGAGCTCCGCGAGGCGGGGGACGGGGCAGTCCGGAAACACCCCGAACGGATCGAGAAGGAGGGCGGCGAGGCCGGCCGCCCGGGCCCCGGCCACGTCGACCGAGGGCAGGTCGCCCACGTGGACGGCCTCGTCGGGCGCGGCCGTCATCCGCCGGAGCGCGATCCGGAAGATCACGGGGTCGGGCTTCTCCGCGCCCACGACCGCCGAGTCGACGATCGTCTCGAAGAACCCCCCGAACCCGCAGGCATGGAGCCCCCGCTCGATCGTGCCGTTCGAGTTCGACACGACGCCGAGCCGGTACCCCGCCGCCCGCAGTTCCCCGAGAACCTCGAACACGCCGGGCAGCGGCACGCGCCAGAGTCCCGGCAACTCCCGGCCGAGTTCCTCTTCCGCGGGCCCGCGGACGGCCCCCGGCGGGAAGCCCACCGCGTCGAGGAGCAGACCCGTGAGCAGACGCTTCACGGGAGCGCTCTCCGTGGAGCCCCCGCGGGCCTCGAGCGCCCGGTCGAGAAGGGGCCAGGCCCGCGCCGCCATGGACCGCACCTCGCGCCCCGTTCGGGAGAGGCCGTGCCGGCCGAGGATCTCCGCGACGGTGCCCCAGTCCGGTTCCACCAGCGTGTTGCCGGCGTCGAAGAAGACGACCCGGATCCTCACGCGCCGACCTCCCGGCAGGCGGCGGCGAGACGGCGGGCCCGGGCCGGATCCACCGGCCCCTCCGTCCGTCCACCCCGTTTCACCGCCGTGCCCGCGATCGCGCCGTCCGCGAGCGGGAAGAGCGCCGTGGCGTTCGCGGCCGAGAGGCCGCTCCCGAGGAGAACCGGCGTCCCCGGAACGGCCTCCCTCACCGCGCGGACCCGGTCGGGAGCCGGCTCCGCCCCAGTGGCCTCCCCGCTGACGACGAGAGCGTCGGCCAGTCCGCGTTCCGCTGTCTCCAGGGCGGCGCGGGCCGGTTCGTCGGGATAGAGCGGCCGCGAGTGCTTGACGAGCACATCGGCGAGGATCGCCACCCCGGCGCCGAGCCGGGCCCGCTCGCGGAGCGTCTCGGCCGCTCGACCGGCGATCAGCCCCTGGTCGGTGGCGGCGAGCCCCGTGTGGACGTTCACCCGGATGAACCGGGCGCCGGTCACCGCGGCCACGGCCAGCGCGGCCCGGGCGTCGTTGCGCAGCACGTTGACGCCCACCGGCAGCGGGACGGCAGCCATCACCCGGGCGGTGGCGAGAGCCATGGCGGCGATCGTCTCGGGCCCGACGGCCTCCGGGAGGAAGGGGGCGTCCCCGTAGTTCTCCACGAGCAGGCCGTCGAAGCCCGCGGCGGCGAGGACTTCGGCGTCCCGTCGGGCCCGGCGGAGTGCGGCCTCGAAGTCACCCCCGAAACGCGGCGAGCCGGGGAGGGGGCCCAGGTGGACCATGCCGATCAGCGGCCGGCGAACGGGAAACAGCGCGCGAAACAGGTTCATGCGCAGAGTGTAGACCCCCTGCCCGCAGCCGGTCCGCGTTTCTCGCTGACAGGCCGCTAGACCAGGAACACCGCGGCAAGGAGCGCGACCAGGAGGCAGTAGAAGCCGAAGAACGGCATGCGGCCGCGCGTCGTCAGGACGAGCATGGCCCGCAGCGCGAAGAAGCCGGTCACGAATGCGACCGCCGCCCCGATCGCGAGCGGTGCCAGGTCGGCGGGGGCAATGGCCGGCGCGTCGAAGGCCTTCAGGATCGTGGCGCCGAGCACCGCCGGCACGGAGAGAAGGAACGAGAACTTGGCGGCCCTCCGCCGGCGCACCCCGCAGGCGAGTCCCGCCGCGATCGTGAGTCCGGACCGGGAGAGGCCCGGGAGGATCGCCAGGGCCTGCGCGGCGCCGATCACCAGCGCGGACGGGGTCCGCACACGGGCGCGGCCGGCGCGCACCGCGAACGTGCCGAGGAGCACGGCCCCCGTGACCGCGAGGAACAGGCAGACCGCGAGCGGCCGGTCGAAGAGACGCTCCACATGGTCGCCGAGGAGGAGTCCCGCGGCGCCGGCGGGGAGAGTGGCGATCACGATGAGAAAGAAGAGCCGGGTCAGCGGCCCGCGGCGCCTCCGGACGAGGGCGACCAGCGTGGCGAGGGCCCATCGCCGGAAGTGGAGGAGCACGGCGAGCGTGGTGCCGAGATGGGCCGCCACCTCGAAGGCCACTCCCGGCATGGGGGAGTCGAGCAGGTGCTGCCCCAGCACGAGGTGGCCCGACGAGGAGACGGGCAGGAACTCCGTGAGCCCCTGGAGGGCTCCGAGCAACGCGGCCTCGGCGGCGGTCATCTCGTCTCAGTCCGCGAGGGGGCGGTTCGTGACATGGGAGGGGCGGCTCCGGAGAATGAAGGGGCATTCTGCGCGCGGAGTCCGGTCCCATGAACAACAAAGCGTTCTTCCAGATCATCGCCTTCATCGCCTTCGTCGTGGCGATCGTCTTCCTCTTCCGCGGCGACGGCCCGAACCTCGACTACCGCGTGCTGCTCACCGGGGGGCTCTTCGTGGTCTCCGCGGCGCTCTCGCTCCTCGTCGACCGGGCGGAGCGCGGAGGCGGGGATGCGATGTAGCCGCGGGATCGCCGCGCTGGCCCTTCTTGCACTCGCCTCCGCCTGCGCCTCGGCGCCGGAGCCGGCCCCGGAGATCCCGGCGGGCATCGCCGTCACCCCGATCGAACGCGGGCGCACCTTCGGTGGAGAGGCGGTCTATGCGGTGGCGGCCCCGCTCGACCTCGTGGTTCGGGAGATTCTCGATTTCCCGGCCCAGGCCGCCTACCGGCCCACGGTGCTGGAGGCCCGGTCCATGGAAGCGGGGGAGAACGGAGGGACCGTCGCCTTCCGCTTCCGGGGCGCGCTCGGCTACGAGCCCGAAGCCACCTGCGCCTATACCGTGGAGCGAACGGAGGGCGCCGTGGCCATCCGCTACGAGATGACGAGCCCCTCCCTCGCGCTGTGGCTCCTCCGGGGCGGGTTCGCGCTCTCCTCGATCGACGCGGCCCACACCCGCATCCGCCAGGACTTCCAGGTCTCGGCCCTGGTCATGGACCAGGCGAGACTCCTCGACGACCTGCGCCGCGACGCGAAGGCCATCGCCGACCACCTGGAGGCGAAGGCCGCCGGCCGCTGACGACAGGCCTTCCGCGCGCATGGGGTCTTACCCCGACGGGCCGCCAACTCCGAAAATACTGTATACTATGTAAAAACAGGAGATCCTGCATGGCGAGGCTCAAGATGGTCTATATCTCCGCCGACGCCCATCGACGCCTGAAGATCCTCGCGGCCCGGCGCAACGTCCCCATGCGGAAGCTGGTCGAGGACCTGGTCGATCGCGAGGCGGAGGACTCCTCGAATCCGTGGCTCTCCCCGGAGGGCCTCCGGCTGCAGCAGTCCGCCCTGGCGGAGGACTGGGCCGAGCCGGCACTGGACGTGTACGACGATGATTGACCTGCGGCGGGGGGATGTCGTGCTGGTGGCCTTCCCGTTCCTGCGGGAGGGGGACGTGCATCGGAAGCGCCGGCCCGCGGTGGTCATCCAGGCGGACCGCTACAACCGGCGACGGGGGGCGCTGATCCTCGCGGCCATCACGAGTTCGACGAAGTCCGCCGGTCTGCCGTCGAAGGTCGTGGTCGGGATGGAGAGCGCGGAGGGCCGCCGTGCCGGGCTTCGCACGGACAGCGTCGTGGATGGCCAGACACTCATCACCATACCGCGGACGGAAGTCCTGGCCCGGCTCGGATCGTTCCCGGCGGAGACGATGGCCCGCATCGATCGGGCGCTGGCGGATTCGCTCGGGCTCCCGCCTCCCGCGGTCCGGCGCTGATCAGTCCTCGCCGTCGTTGCCGATGGCTTCCACCGGACAGCCTTCGAGGGCGTCCCGGCACTGGTCCTCTTCCTCGGGGGTCTCGGGCTGTTTCGAGACGTAGCTGTAGCCCTGCTCCTCGGCGCGGACGAAGTTGCCCGGCGCCATCTCGCGGCAGGCGTCGCAGTCGATGCACGTGTCGTCGACGTAGTAGCGCCCGGTGACGTTCTCTTTGACCTTAGCCTTCGGGTTCGGCATCGCGGCCCTCTCGACCGGAAAACCTGATGATTACCCCACGCCCCGCCCCCCGCCAAGAATCTGCACCCCGAGGTCTGGCCCCGAAGTGCTCGAAATGGCGGTTCGGGGCCTGGCCCCAGGTCACCATTTCGACGCGCTCGGTTCAGGCGCCGAGGAAGTCGGGCTCCACCGGGTGGGGGACGAGGCCGGCCCGGAACGCCCGGTCGAGGAACTCCCGCACCGCTCGCCGGCCGTCCTCGCCATAGTCCAGGGTCCGCTCGTTCACGTACATCGAAACGAAGCGGTCGGCCTGCTCCCGCGTCAGGCCCCGGCCATACCGGAGCGCATGGTCCAGCGCCTCCTCGCGGTTCGAAAGCCCCCAGGCGATCGACTCCCGGAGCAGGCGCGCGAGGTCGGCCATGACGCGTTCCCCGAGGTCCCGGCGCACGCCATTCCCGCCGAGGGGCAGCGGGAGGCCGGTCTCGCCGCGCCACCACACGCCGAGGTCGGCGAGGAGACGGAAGCCCTCCGCGGCGAACGTGAGCTGCCCCTCGTGGATGACCACGCCCGCCTCGACCTCCCCGGACCGGACGGCGAAGAAGATCCGGTCGAAGTCCATCGGGACCGGCACGGCCCGGGGCGCGAAGAGCCGCAGCGCGAGGTGCGCCGAGGTCCACTCGCCCGGCGTCGCCACCCTCTGTCCGGCGAGGTCGGGAAGGTCCGCCAGAGCCACGATCCGCGGCCCGTAGCCCTCGCCCATGGACGCGCCCTGGTTCAGGAGCGCGTACCGGCCGGCAAGGTGCGCGAAGGCGTGGATGGAGAACGCCGTCACCTCGTAGACCCCGTCGCGGGCCTTGCGGTTCAGCGTCTCGATGTCCTCGAGGACGTGGACGAACTCGTAGGGACCGGCGTCGATCCGCCCGAGCGCGAGGGCCGCGAACATGAAGGCGTCGTCGGAGTCGGGGCTGTGCGCGACGGTGATCCGCATCTCACTTCCCCGTGTAGATGTGGATGGCGTGGCCGAGCGCGGCCTCCGCGGCCTCCATGATCGTCTCGGGGAGCGTCGGGTGGGGGTGGATCGTCAGCGCGAGGTCCTCGAGGGTCGCTCCCATCTCCACCGCCAGGGCGCCCTCGCTCACCAGCTCCGCGGCCTCGGGACCGACGAGGTGGACGCCGAGCACCACGCCCGACCCCTTCTCCGCCACGACCTTCGCGAACCCCTCCCCGGCGTCGAGCGTCAGGGCGCGGCCGTTCGCGCCGAAGGGGAACTTCCCGGTCACCGTCTCGATCCCCTTCGCGGCGGCCTCGGCCTCGGTGAGCCCCACGGAGGCGATCTCCGGGTCCGTGAAGATGACGGCGGGGATGGCCGCCCAGTCCCGGGCGCTCGGCCGCCCGGCGATCACCTCGGCGGCGATGATGCCCTCCCGGCTGGCCTTGTGGGCGAGCATCGGCTGACCGGCGACATCCCCGATGGCGAAGACCCCCTCCGCGCCCGTCCGGCAATGCGCGTCGATCGCGATGAAGCCGCCGGGTCCGACGGGGAGTCCGGCGAGGTCGAGCCCGAGGCCCTCGGAGTTCGGCCGCCGGCCCACGGTGAGGAGCACCTTGTCGCAGGCGATCTCCTCGCGGCCCTTCTTCGTCTCGACCTCCACGGAGAGGCCGCCGGGAGTCTCCTTCCATCCGAGCGCCTTCGCCCCGAGGAGCACGCGGACCTTCTTCTTCTTCAGGGTGCGGTGGACGACGGCGGACAGCTCGGGGTCGGTGCCCGGAAGGATCGAGTCGGTCAGCTCGACCACCGTCACCTCGCTCCCGAGCCCGTGGAGGGCGATGCCGAGTTCGAGTCCGATGTAGCCGCCTCCGATCACGAGGAGCCGCTTCGGGACGGCGGACAGCGCGAGCGCGTCGGTGGAGGAGAGGATCCGCTCGCCGTCGAACGAGAACCCCGGGATCTCCACGGGGCGCGAGCCGGTGGCCACGATCGTCGCGCCCGGCGAGAACGCCTCCTCGCCCGCCGCCGTCTTCACCGCGACCTTCCCGGGACCGGTGAACCGGGCGGTGCCGGCCACGACGCGGATGGTGTGCTTCCCGAACAGCGTGCCGATCCCTCCGGTGAGGCGCTTCACCACGGAGTCCTTCCAGGCGACGAGCTTCGCCATGTCCACGGCCACGCCGGTCACGGAGATCCCGTATCGGTCGGCCTGGCGCATCCTCGACACGAGGGCCGAGGCGGTGATGATCGCCTTGCTGGGGATGCAGCCGACGTTCAGACAGACGCCGCCGATCTCGCCCTTCTCCACCACGGTGACGGACTTGCCGAGCTGGGCGGCTCGGATGGCGGCCACGTAGCCGCCGGGGCCGGCGCCGATCACGAGCACGTCGGGACTTGTCATGTCGGACCTCACTGCTTCATGCCGAGGAGGAGCCGCCCGGGCTCCTCGAGGAGCCGGACGACGCGGGTGAGGAATCGCGCCCCCGTCATCCCGTCCACCACGCGGTGGTCGAGGGACAGGGAGAGGTGCATCACGTGGCCGATCGCGATCTCGTCGCCCCGCACGACGGGCTTCCTCCGGATCGCGTGGACGCCGAGGATCGCCACCTCCGGGTGGTTGATGACCGGCGTGGCGTGGAGGCCGCCCTCCGGCCCGGTGGAGGTGATGGTGAACGTCCCGCCCCGGAGGTCTTCCGGCGTGGCTCGTCCGGCCCGCGCCCGGTCCGCGAGGGCCTCGATCTCCGCCGCGAGCTCGGGGATCGTCTTCCCCGGCACGTCGTGGACGACCGGGACGGTGAGCCCCGCCGCGGTGTCCACCGCGAACCCGAGGTGGATCCCGCCGTGGAGGACGATCTCGTTCGACGCGTCGTCCATCGAGGAGTTCAGGTAGGGGAACTCGCGGAGCGCCGGAACGAGGGCCTTCATCACGAACGGGAGATAGCTGAGCCGGGCCGGTTCGACCTCGTCACGGAGCTTCTCCCGCAGGCGGACCAGTTCGTCGACGAACGCCTCCTCCACGATCGTGAAGTGCGCCGCGGTGCGCTTGCTCCGGGCCATGCTCTGGCTGATGAGGCGCCGCAGGCCGCGGAGCGGCACGCGCCGGTCCTCCGCAAGGGGAGCGACGGCGTGCGGCGCGGGTGTGGTGGCCGCGGCGGGCGCGGTTGCCGGCGCCGCGACGTGCCGGTCCACGTCCTCCCGGGTCACGCGGCCCTGGGGGCCGGTCCCGGCGATCGCCGCGATCTCGACGCCGCGTTCCCGCGCGTACTTGCGCACGGCCGGCGTGGCCAGGACGCGGGCCGGCGGCTCCCGGGGCGGCTCTGCGGGCGGCGCGGGCTCCCGGGGCGGCGGGCCCTTCGGCGCGGCGGGCTTCGCCGGCTCCGGCGCCGGCTTCGTCGGCTCCGGCGCCGGCTTCGCGGCCCCGCCCGCCTCGTCGATCACGATGATGACCGTGCCCACGGGCACCACGTCGCCCTCCTTCGCCCGGAGTTCGCGGACGGTGCCCGCCCGCGGGGAGGGCAGCTCCACCGTGGCCTTGTCGGTGAGGACCTCCACCATGGGCTGGTCCTCGGCGATCTTCTCGCCGGCCTTGACGAGCCACTTGACGATCTCGCCCTCGACGAGCCCCTCACCGATGTCCGGCATCTTGAACTCGAACGCCATCGCGGCCTCCCTTTCCGAAGGACAGCTCTCAGTAGCCCATCACGTGGTCGATCGCGGCGAGCACGCGGCCGGCATCCGGCAGGTAGACGTGCTCCAGCGTGTAGGGGAACGGCGTGTCGAAGCCCGCCACCCGTGCGATCGGCGCCTCCATCCACTCGATCGCGCGCTCGGCGATGATCGCCGAGATCTCCGCTCCGAAGCCCGCGGTGCGCGGCGCCTCGTGGACGATCACGACGCGCCCGGTCTTCTTCGCCGCGGCGAGGACCGACTCCACGTCGAGCGGGACGATCGTCCGCAGGTCCAGCACCTCGCAGGAGACTCCGCGCTCCGACGCCTTCTCCGCCGCCTCGAGGCAGACGTGGACCATGGCCCCCCAGGCGACGAGCGTGACGTCGTCGCCCTCGCGGTGCGTGCGGGCCTTCCCGATCGGCACCGTGTAGAAGCCCTCCGGCACTTCCTCCGTGAACTTCTTGTGGTAGATCCGCTTCGGCTCCAGGAAGAGCACGGGGTCGGGGTCCTCGATGGAGGCGAGGAGGAGGCCCTTCACGTCGTGGGGCGTGGAGGGCATCACCACCTTGAGCCCCGGGGTGTGCGCGAAGTACGCCTCCGAGGACTGGGAGTGGTAGTGGCCCCCCTTGATGCCGCCGCCGGCCGGGGAGCGGATGACGAGGGGGCAGGGGTACTCGCCGCCGGACCGGTACCGGAACTTCGCGGCCTCGTTCACGATCTGGTCGAAGGCCGGGTAGATGAAGTCGAGGAACTGGATCTCCGGGACCGGTTTCAGGCCGTTCAGGGCCATGCCGATCGCGACTCCGATGATCCCGCCCTCGGCGAGCGGCGTGTCGAAGACCCGGGCCTCGCCGAACTCCGCCTGGAGCCCGTCGGTGGCGCGGAAGACGCCGCCCGTCTTCCCCACGTCCTCGCCGAGGATCACGACCCTCTCGTCGTGGCGGAGGGCGGTCCGCAACGCGTCGTTCACGGCGTTGAGCACGGTTTTCACGGCCATCGGTCAATCCTCAGAGCGGGAAGTAGCCGTCGTCCCGGCCGGTGAGCTGACCGGAGGCGGAGAGCCTGATGAGAGCGTCGCGCTGCAGCGCGAGCTCCGCCGGCGGGGTCTCGAACACCCCCTCGAACATGGTCTCCGGGGCGGGAGGCGGGGCCTTCTCCACCGCGGTCACCGCGGCCGAGATCGCCTCCTTCGCCTCCTCCACGCAGGTCTTCTCGAACTCCTCGTCCCAGAGCTTCCGCCGCGCGAGGAAGACCTGGAACCGGCGGAGGGGGTCGTCCTTCTCCCACTCCGCCACCTTCTCCTTCGGCCGGTAGCGCGTCGGGTCGTCGGAGGAGGAGTGGGGGCCCATGCGGAACGTCAGGGCCTCGATGAGCGTCGGCCCCAGGCCTTCCCGCGCGCGATCCGCCGCGGCCTTCGTCGCCGCGTAGACGGCGAGCACGTCGTTCCCGTCCACGCGCACACCGGGGATGCCGTAGGCCGTCGCCTTGATGGCGATCGTCTCCGACCGGGTCTGCTTCTCGATCGGCACCGAGATCGCCCACTGGTTGTTCTGGCAGAAGAAGACGACCGGGGCGTCGTAGACCGCGCCGAAGTTGAGGCCGAGGTGGAACCCGTCGGAGGAGGTGCCGCCGTCACCGAAGAAGGCGATGGCGATGCTCCGCTCGCCCCGGTAGCGCATCGCCAGGGCCGCGCCCACGGCCTGGGGGATCCGCGTGCCGATGGGGCTCGAAATGGAGACGAAGTTCTGCGGGCGGAGCGAGTAGTGGCAGGGCATCTGGCGACCGGAGCAGGCGTCGCGGCCGGTTCCGTAGACCTGGTGGAGCATCGTCTCGAGGCTCGCGCCGCGCGCGATGGCGAGTCCGGGGATCCGGTAGCTGGGGAAGATCCAGTCGTCCTTCCCGAGGGCGAAGGCGCAGCCGATCTGGAGCCCCTCTTCGCCCCGGCTGGGGACGTAGAAGCCGATCCGGCCCTGGCGCTGGAGGTTCATCCCGCGGTCGTCGAACGCGCGGGTGAGGACCATCAGCCGGTACATCTCCCGGAGCCGTCCGTCGTCGAGGTCCGGCACCGCCGAGGGCGACACCCGGCCGTCGGCGGTCAGGATGGAAAGCACCTCTGAAGCCATGTCTCCTCCGGTCAGGATGGGGAGCGAGCCCCTCTCGCGTCCCGGAAACGGGAGATCTTAGGGAGGCTCCGGGGGCCCCCCAAGAACTCCGTCCCTACGGAGTCCGTTCTTCGATCCGGAAGTAACGCGTCCTCGCGCTCGGACCTCCCGCAGCCCGGATCCTCTTGACGAGGCGAGGGGAGTTAGCCAAAATGTCTAAATGCGGGTGATCAGCCTGAAGCGCCTCCGGGAGTTCTGGGAGGCGCATGGCGATGCAGAGAGACCCTTGCGGGCCTGGTTCAAGACCGCCCGGAGCGCCCGGTGGCGTAGCCTCGGGGACGTTCGACTGACCTATCCCCATGCGGATGGCGTAACGACGGCGGGGGGGCAGACACTCACGGTCTTCAACATCTGCGGGAGAAAGTACCGCCTCGTCGCCCTTCAAGGCCCTGGTGGCGATCATGCCTCCGCGCGCCATCATGGATGACGTGCAGAATGAGAACTCGATCGAGATGATCGACCGGTTGATGGGCAGCGGCGAGTTGTCCGCTGGGCAGCGGGTCTACCTCGAGACCCTGGTTCAGCTCGTCGAAGCGTACGAGGCCCGGCACCACGCCATCGACACGTCGGACCTTCGGGGGATCGACTCGCTGAAGCACCTGCTCGACGAACACGGCATGAGCGCCTCGGATCTCGCCCGGCTGCTGGGTGTCCATCCCAGCATGGGTTCGAAGCTCCTGAAGGCCGACCGATCCCTGACGGTGAAACACCTCCGGGCGCTGGCTTCCCACTTCGGGGTCAGTCCGGGGCTGTTCCTGGACTGAGAGCGTGAGCAAAAATCCCGCGCGGCCTCGTTGTCGGCCCCGGCGCGGCCGGAGAGGTGAGTGGGGGGCGGGACCGACGGCCGCGCCGGGGCCGACAACCCTTCGGGCCGGGGTGATCCGCTTCGCGGCGCGTCGTCACTCGCGGCTGACCGATCGCGGGCTCCCCCGGACCCCGCTCCCGCGGCAGAGCCGCGGAGGTCAGCCAAGGACCGACTCCGTAAGGTCGACTCCTCGTGAGCCGATCGCGGGCTGCCCCGCAGCCCGCTCCCGATCCCGGCCGGGCTGCGCCCGTCCGCGATCGGAGGC
>JALOQY010000389.1 GCA_025459285.1 Planctomycetota bacterium
CGCCGTGGACACGCCCGGGGTCCGCGGCTTCGGCCTGTGGGACCTCGAGCCCGCGGATCTCGACATCTTCTTCACCGAGTTCCAGCCGCTGATCGAGAAGTGTCGATTCCGCAACTGCAGCCACGAGATGGAACCGGCCTGCGCCGTCCGCGACGCGGTGGAACGGGGCGAGGTCCCGAGGCGCCGCTACGACTCCTACCTCCGCATCCTCGAATCGCTCCGCGGACCGGGCTGATCGCCGGGGCCGACAACGAGGCCGCGCGGGATGATTGCTCACGCTCTGAGACCGGCGGCGGCCAGCGCCTCCGCGAGGTTCCTCACGGGCCGCGCCCCGACGCCCTCCGGCGCTTCCGTCCCCGGGGGCACGAGGACCCGGGTCACGCCGAACCGGGCGGCCTCGGCGAGGCGGGCCCGCCCGCGGGCCCCGGACCGCACCTCTCCGAGCAGGCCCACCTCCCCGAAGGCCGCGAGGTCCGGCGGGACCGGACGGTTCCTCAGGGAGGACGCGACCGCGAGCGCCACGGCGAGGTCCGTCCCCGGTTCATCGACCCGGAGGCCGCCCGCGAGGCTCGCCCAGATGTCCTGTCCGCGCAGGTCGAGCCCCGCCTTCTGCGCGAGGACCGCGGCGAGCATCTCGATCCGCCGCGGATCGAGGCCGGTGGAGCGCCGGCGGGGCTCCGAGCACCCCGCGACGGTGAGGGCCTGGGCCTCGAGCAGGAGGATCCGCGATCCTTCCGCGACGGGGACGAGCACGCTGCCGGGTTCCCTCGCGCCGTCCCGGGGGGGCGGCGGAAGACCCTCCGCGGCGTCGCACAGGCCGTCCCCGCACATCTCGAAGAGCCCGACCTCCTCGGCGGAACCGAACCGGTTCTTCAGCGCGCGCAGGGCCCGCAGGGACTGGTAGCGGTCGCCCTCCAGTGACAGGACGGCGTCCACCAGATGGGCGAGCGTCATGGGGCCCGCCACGTCGCCGGTCTTCGTCACGTGGCCGACGAGGAGCATCGCCGTGCCGGTGCGTTTCGCGAAGACCGTCAGTTCCGCCGCGCCGTCGCGGACCTGCGACGGCGAGCCCGCGCCGGAGGCGCCGCGCCGGAGCGTCTGGACCGAATCGACGATCACCGCGACCGGGCGCAGGCTGCCGGCGTGGGCGAGGATGGCCTCCACCTCCGTCTCCGGCAGCAGGTGGATGCGGGCGTCTTCGATCCCGAGGCGCTCGGCCCGAAGGCGGGTCTGGGCCGGCGACTCCTCGCCGGTGACGTAGAGGACCGGCCGGCCGGACCGCGCGAGACCCGCCGCGGCGCAGAGGAGGAGGGTGGACTTCCCGACGCCGGGATCCCCGGCGACGAGCACCACGGAGCCCGCGACGAGGCCGCCCCCGAGCACGCGGTCGAGTTCGGAAAGGCCCGTGGTGAAGCGGAGGCAGTCCCCCACGCACACTTCCGGGAGGGGGACAGGCCCCGGGCCGGCGGCCGGCGCCGGGGCCCGCCGGCCCGGCGACTCCTCCACGGTGGACCACTCGCCGCACTGGTCGCAGCGGCCCCGCCAGCGCGCGAACTCGGCCCCGCAGGCGGTGCAGCAAAAGATCGTCCGGTCTTTCGTCTGGATCATGGCCGGAGTCTATCCGGGAGGGGTGACACGGCGCGGGCACGCCCGCGGCCCAGGTGCGACGGGCACGCCCGCGCGGTCTCATCCCGGCGGGGAGGTGCATCCGGCAATGTCCGTCGCCGGAGACCCTTGCGACAATGCTCCCCTGGCCCCGCGGAAGACGTCCACTAACGGCCTCGTCCTCAGGTGCCCCTGGCTGCGGGTGGCAGGGGACGGCGGACCCGGAGCTTCCGCTCGGTGAGCACGACGAGGCAGCCGTGCCACGCCTCGACGTCGATGGCCGAGAACGTCGCGAGGATCCGCTCGTAGAGAGCGTCCCGGCCGGGGTCTCGGAGGCGCACCAGCATGACGCCGTGGTGAGTGCCCGGAGGGAACGACCGCGGGTCTGAGAAGCGGAGGTCCTGAGTGACCAGGAACCGGGACGCTGCCTGGGCGGCGCGCCAGACCTCCATGTCGTCCCGCCCGCGAAGACCCTCCGAGAACACGGTATCCGCCTCGTGCCCGAGACTGTCGAGGGCCCGGCAGAGTCGCGCCGGGATGTTCTCGTCAAGCTGGATCCGCATGTCCTGGAACCAGTGCCGGCGCCGGGAGGTCCTCGCCAGCCGATGCCGCGGCGAAGGCGATGGCGGCACGGATCTGCTCGCCGGTCAGTGAGGGGAAGTCGGCGAGGATCTCGGCGGGGGACGCGCCTTCGGCCAGGCTCGCGAGCACCGTGCGAAGCGTCACCCTGGTCCCGCGGAGCACGATCTCTCCTCCGCAGATCGCCGGCTCACGAGCGAAGTGGCGTGCGTAGTCGACCATGGTGACCTCCACTTGGCGATTCTGCTCGTGCCGGGCGGCATCGCCACGCTTCCGCTCCTCGGACGTTCTCCGGCAACGACAGCCACTCCTCACGGGAGGACCCACGTCTGCGAGTTGAGCCTCCATTCGGCCCTTCGGCACTCGTGAGAAGAAACGGACAGGGAATCCTGGGGGTCTCCATGAACTGGCACCCGCTCGGTAACCCACCATGAACCGCCGTGTACGGACCCGTACGCACGGTGGTGTGACAGGGAACGCCCGTGAGGGCCTACCCATGTCGATCGTTCGGGCTCGCGAAAATCCGCGAGCGGCACGGAGAACCTGAATGTCGGTGGCACGTGGGTTCCCGGCGCCGGATGCGGTATGATCGCGCCAACCATCAGGGAGGTCTCCATGCGTAGATCCATCCTCGCGGTCCTCGTTCTCGCCTTGATCGCCGTGCCGTTCACGGGGTGCAAGTCGAGCAATACCGGTTCGTGGATCGGCACCGGCGTGGGCGCGGCATCCGGCGCGCTCATCGGCGGGATCATCGGCCACCAGTCGGACAACAAGTGGACCGGCGTGCTCATCGGCGCCGGCGCGGGAGCCCTGGCCGGTTACATCGTCGGGACGGAACTCGGGACCGACTCCGAATCCGAAGACCCGGCGCCGGCCGATCCGAACGCCGAGTACGAGCGCGCCCGTGGGCTCTTCGACCAGGCGAACCGCGAGCCCGATCCGCAGCGGGCCATCGACCTCTACCAGGAGTCGATCGCGATCGACGGACGGTTCCCGGAGCCGCACAACAACATGGGGCTGCGGTACATCCAGCTCAGCCGGCGGGACATGGCGAGGACCTGCTTCGAGAAGGCGCTGGCCGTGGATCCGCAGTACCAGCCCGCCCGGGACAACCTGACCCGCCTGAACTACGGCGCGCTCTAGCAGCCCGTCGGCGTAAGCCCTCATGCGCGCGGAGGCCCCTCAGCGACGGGCTGCTAGCATAAAACGACCTGTAACGGCTTTTTCTTCAGGTCAACCAGGCCCTGCGAATCGGCGGTCGCCTTCCCGCGCTGGGATGCTTCGAAGGGCGTCCTGAGGGCCAGGCGAGACCTGCCGACAGGACGGCGAAAGACCTCGGTGCAGGAACTGGCGGAATCCCCCCGCAATTTGATCTGGCCGAAGACGGGTTCAACGACCTGACCCGCGGACGGTAGGGACTCGTAAAGCCCCCGACTTTCAGCTTCTCCCGCATCGCCTGCGTTCGTGGACCGCTACCTTGTCCATCTCGTCAGTCGGACTTGCCGTGCCGTGACCTGCCACCCGGTTGCGATGTACGGGTCGACACCCGCTACCAGTCGCCACGATGTTCGCCTCGGAGCAGTACGCGGCGTCCGCCGAGACCTGAGTCGGGTATGAAGCGCGAGAGATGATCCGTCGGCAGAAGTACCTCGGAGCCGGAGGGAACAGGTTCCCCTGGCTCACGTCCCAGGGCCGGAAGGTCTTCTTCATATCATCTGAAAAGGAGACACCGGGCCAGGAGGCCCGCGAATTCCGAGAATTGGCAGCCTGTCGGGGCCAAGGACGATCTCTGCGCTGCGACCCTTTGCCCCGACAGGCTGCCGGCCCGTCCGCGTCAGAGCGTGAGCGCCTCACCGGCGAGGTAGAGCGAGCCGGTGACCACGATCGCGTCGGCGGAGCCGGCGAGACTCCGGGCCAGGGCGAGGGCCTCGGCGAGCGTCGAGGCATGGCGCGCGCCGGGCCGGCCGGCGGCGAGCGCGGCGGGGTCGGCGGCGCGGGGGTGGCTCGCGGGGCGGGTGAAGACGACCGTGAGCGGCCGACCCGTGGCCTCGAGCGCCCGCACCGTGCCCGGCACGTCCTTGTCCGCTCCGCCCCCGGCGACGACCACGAGTCGTTCCGCCGGG
>JALOQY010000390.1 GCA_025459285.1 Planctomycetota bacterium
CGCCTTCAGGGTGTGGAGCGGGATCGATCCCTGGGCCTGCGAGACGGTCCGCGCCATCTCGGCCCCGCCGATCCGTCCCGCGAGGCGCAGCTTGACCCCGATCGCGCCCTTCTCCATGGTCAGCCCGATCTGGCGCTTCAGCGTGCGACGGAAAGCCGCGCGCTTGAGGAGCTGCTCGGCAATGGACTCCGCCACGAGCTGCGCCGAGAGTTCGGGACGCGTGACCTCGATCACCTTGAGATCCACGATCTTCCCGGTCAGCGCCTGCAGGTCCGCGGTGAGCTTCTCGATCTTGGCGCCCTTCCGCCCGATCAGGATGCCCGGCCGCGCGCAGTGGACGATCACGGTGACCGTCTCGCCCTTGCGCTCGACCTCGATCTTCGGGATGCCGGCGAAGTTGTACTCCGCCTTGATCATCTTCCGGAGATCGAAGTCCTCCTTGAGGAGAGCCCCGTATTCCTTCTTCCGGGCGAACCAGCGGGAACTCCAGTCCCGTGTGATACCGACCCGGAAGCCGTTGGGATGTACCTTCTGTCCCACTACTCGCCCTCCTCCTCCGCCTCGCGGAGGACCACGGAGATGTGCGACGAGCGCTTGATGATGGGGTACGCGCGCCCCTGGGCGCGCGGCCGGAACCGGCGCATCTGGCCGGCGTTGTCCACCAGGATCTGCGCCACGAAGAGACGATTCACGTCGACGTCCAGGTCCTGCCCGGCGTTGGCCAGGGCGGACTTGATGACTTTCTGGATCATCGGGGACGCCCGCCGGTGGCAGAACTTGAGCTCCTCGAGAGCCGAGTTCACCGGCCTGCCGCGCACGAGGTCCGCCACCAGCCGCGCCTTGCGGGCGGTGATCCGGGCGTACTTGTGCGAAGCGCGGAATTGCTTGTCGGCCATGGCAGATACCCCTGCTACTTCGCCTTGTCCTTGCGACCCGAGTGGCCCCTGAAGGTCCGAGTCAGGGCAAACTCTCCGAGCTTGTGTCCCACCATCTCCTCGGTCACGAAGACCCGGTGGAACGCGCGCCCCGTGTGGACCTCGAACGTGTGCCCCACGAAGTCCGGCGGGATGGTGCTGGCCCGTGCCCAGGTCCGGATCGGGCCCCGGTCGCCCTGCTGCTTCTGCCGCAGCACCTTCTGGTGCACCCCCGCGTTGATGAACGGGCCCTTCTTGATCGAACGGCTCATGCGGTCACCTCTACTTCTTCTTCCGGCGCCGGATGATCATCCGGTTCGTGATCTTGCGCGGATTACGCGTCTTGCCGCCCTTGGAGAGGAGGCCAGTCCGCGAACAGGGGGGCCGGCCGGCACCGGTCTTGCCCTCGCCACCTCCCAAGGGGTGGCAGTACGGGTTCATGACCGAACCTCGGACCTTGGGACGACGACCCCGCCAACGGGTCCGCCCGGCCTTGCCCCAGCGGATCAGGCTCCACTCCTCGTTCCCGAGCTGACCCACCGTGGCGCGGCAGCGGATGTGGACCTTCCGGAGTTCGCCCGAGGGCATGGTCAGAAGGGCGTAGTCCCCTTCCTTCGCCATGAGCTGGGCGCTCCCGCCGGCCGTCCGCACGAGTTTCCCGCCGCTGCCGGGATACATCTCCACGTTGTGGACCGGGAGGCCGGTGGGGATCGCCGCCAGAGGCATCGCGTTACCCGACTTCGGCTCGACCTTCTCGCCCGAGACGACGTTCTGGCCCACCGAGAGGTCACGTGTCGCGAGGATGTAGCGTTTCTCGCCGTCGGAGTAGGTCAGGAGGGCGATCCGGACGCTCCGGTTCGGGTCGTACTCGATCGAAGTGACCCGCCCCGGGATGTCATCCTTGTCCCGCCGGAAATCGATGATCCGGTAATGCCGCCGGTGACCGCCCCCCCGGCACCGGGTGGTGACCCGGCCCTGGTTGTTGCGACCACCCGTCTTGCGGAGCGGCGTGAGCAGCGACTTCTCCGGCTCGTCGCGCGTGATGTCGGCGAAGTCCGATACGCTCGAGACACGCCTTCCCGCGGATGTCGGCCTGTATTTTCGAATGCCCATGGTGACTCCTAGAAGAGCTCGATCGAGTGCCCTTCCTTGAGCTTCACGTACGCCTTCTTCCAGTCCTCGGTCCGGCCGATGACCCGTCCGCGCCGGCGTTTCTTGCCGTGGCGGTTCGCGGTCCGGACGGAATCCACCTTCACCTTGAACAGCTCCTCGACCGCCTTGCGGATCTGCAGCTTGTTGGCCCGCAGGTCCACCGCGAACGGGTAGGTCTGCTGGGTCTCCACCAGATGCATGCCCTGCTCGGTGATGAGGGGCCGCTTGATCACCTGAAAGGCGTCAATCTTCGACATGGCCGATCCTCGCGAGGAGCCGGTCGTACCCCGCCTTGCTGAAAACGATCCGCTCGTGCGTCACGACATCGTAGGCATTGACTTCGTCCGCGGACCGCACGACGGTCCGCGCGATGTTCCGCGCCGACTTGCGGAGGACCACGTCGCCACCGGGCAGGACGACGAGGGCGCTGCCCGACACGGCAAGCCCCTTCAGCGCCTTGGTGAACTCCTTCGTGCGCGGCGTCTCGAAGTTCGCATTCTCGAAGAGGCAGACCTCCCCATCGAGGAGCTTCCCGAGCATTGCCGAGCAGAGCGCCTGCCGCAGTGCCTTGCGAGGCATGCCGTAGGAGTAATCGCGAGGCTTCGGACCGAAGATGACCCCGCCCCCCCGCCAGAGAGGGGAACGGCGCGTCCCGGCGCGGGCCCGGCCCGTACCCTTCTGCTTGTAGGGCTTGCGGTTGGAGTAGTTGACCTCGGCCCGCGTCTTCACCGAGTGCGTCCCCTGCCGGGCGTTGGCCTGGTACATGACCACGGCATCCCGGAGGAGCCGCCATCGCACGGCCGTACCGAAGACGGTCTCGTCGACGGGGGTCTTCGCGACCTCCCCGGTGTCGAAGCGATAGACGGGAACCTCGACCATGTTCCAGCCCCCCTCAGCTCTTCTTCATGACGCGCGCGGTCTTCGCGTGCTGGACGCAGACGATGGCCCCCGTGGGTCCCGGCACCGCGCCCTTCAGGAACAGCCGGTGCTGTTCGGCCTCGATCTTGACGACGGTCAGGTTCTTCACCGTGCGCCGGACCGCCCCCATGTGCCCGGGCATCCGTTTCCCCTTGTAGACCCGGCCGGGCCAGGTGTGCTGGCCGGTCGAGCCCGGCTCCCGTGTGTTCTTGCTGCCATGCGTCACCGGGCCGCGGCCGAAGTGGTGCCGTTTCACGGTACCCTGGAAACCCTGGCCTTTGGTCGTCGCGGTGACGTCGACCTTGCCGCCCTCGGCGAATACCTGCCCCACGGTGATCCGCTCGCCGGGTTTCGGGAGTTCCTCTCCGGCCACCGGCGCCTCCCGCAGAACGCGGCACGGCTCGACGCCGGCCTTCCGGAAGTGGCCCTGCTGCGGCTTCGACGTCCGCTTCTCCTTGCGCACGCCGAAGCCGATCTGGACCGCCCGGTAGCCATCCTTCACCGCGTCGCGCACCTGGACGACGGGGCACGGCCCCACCTCCAGCACCGTCACGGGAATCACCGTGCCGGCCTCCGTGAACAACTGGGTCATGCCCAGCTTCCTGCCGATCAGAAGCTTCACCACGGCAAGCTCCTCGCACGCAAAACCGCTGCACCCGTCGGGCCGGGCCCGGAAGCGATAGGTCCTGCCGGCGACGTCCGCGCCGCCGGAGGAAAGGGGGGGGGGAGTTCGCTGGAACGTCAGGCCTTGATGCGGATGTCCACGCCGGCCGGCATATCCAGCTTCGAGAGGGCATCCACGGTCTTGCTCGTGGGCTCCTCGATGTAGATCAGGCGCTTGTGCGTCCGGATCTCGAACTGCTCCCTCGCCTTCTTGTCAATGTGGGGAGACCTGAGAACCGGGTAGCGCTCGATCCTGGTGGGAAGCGGCACGGGCCCGGCGACGCGGGCCCCCGTGCGCTTCGCAGTTTCCACGATGTCCTTCGCGGACTTGTCGAGCGCTTCGTGGTCGAAAGCCTCCATCCGAATACGGATCTTGTCGTTCAGCATGTGCGACTCGTCTCCTTCGAGACGGAACGACGGGCATCGCCGCTTCCTGGCTGAAACCCTTCGAACTCGTACCGAAAAACTCGATTCAACCGATTCCCCGCGTGCGGGTCAAGGAACTTCCGCCAGCGGACTCAGAGCGTGAGCAAGAATCCCGCGCGGCCTCGTTGTCGGCCCCGGCGCGGCCGGAGAGGTGGGTGGGGGGCGGGACCGACGCCCGCGCCGGGGCCGACAACCCTTCGGGCCGGG
>JALOQY010000070.1 GCA_025459285.1 Planctomycetota bacterium
GCGCGAAGGGGGCCGCTCCACCCGCGCGGCGACTCGAGACAGAAGGGGGCCACCACGGTTGGCGCGCGGCGGAACGTGGTGCGGGGGACTGTCGCGAGGACGCGGTGCGTCGCCGAGCGGTCGACGCCGGTCTCGTCGCACCACGCCGGGGGAGTGGCCGCGAGTCCGGTCTCCGGGATCTCTTCGGACCGGCCGCCGGGAACGGTTCCGGGCGGACACCGGACCGGCGGGGCCCGCCGCCGCGGCCGCCGATCCGATGGCGGGCCTCTCGCTGCGGGTCTGGCGCAGCGCGACCGGCGCGACGCTCCTCGCCGTACACGAGGACATCGGCATCCGGAGGGCCACGCCCATCATGAAGCGGCACGGGTTGACCTGCGAACTCGACGCCCTTTCGGAGCACAGGGCCGGGGTCCTGCTCGTCGCGAAGCGCGAGCGGCTCGCGCGGAACGTCATCGTCGGGGCGGTGGTCGAACGGCCCGTGGAGAGGCATGAGGCGCAGGTGCTCTGCGGTGACGGGACCGGGAACGGGAAGGGGCCCGAGCCGCAGCCCATGTGCTTCCTGAACGCGGGGACCCGAGCGGGACGGATCTTCCCGATCTCCCCCCCGAGCGATCCATGGCGATCGGCTTCCGACGGTGTCGTGGCGTCCCGGTCGGGTCCCCGACCACGATCGCGCCCGGCCGCGGAGGAACCTCGGACTCCGGGCGGAGCGACCGGTTCACTCACGCGCGCCGGTGCCACGCCCTCGGCCACGGCCCGTCTACTGGCAGCCCGTCGGGGTAAAGGGTCGCAGCGCAGAGATCGTCCCTGGCCACGACGGGCTGCTGGCCGGGACGAGGTTCAGGCGACGGGCGGCTGGCGCTTGCGCCAGAAGACGAGGGCGGCGGCGAGGGCGGCAACGAGGACGAAGCCCATGAGGATCAGGCGCCAGCGGCCGAGGAAGGCCGGCAGACCCGACGACCGCTGGCCCAGGATCAGACCCGCGAGGCCGGGTTCGAAGACCTCGTCCCCGGCCTCGAAGTCTCCCCAGTCGTGCCCGGGGAGGAAGGAGAGGCCGTCCAGCAGCTCCCGCATCCGGGGGCCGGCGGCGGCCGCGACGCCCGCGGCGGCCCCGAGCGTCACGCTCATGACCCCGCGCCGGCCGAGACGGCAGCAGAAGTGGTTCTCGACCACCTCCCCCGAAGGCTCCCGGAACCGGAGAGCCCAGGTCAGAGCGCGTGCGGCGGGATCGTAGACGGGCGGTGCCGCCCAGTCGGCGAGCTCGAGAGTCTCCCAGCCCCGCTTCCGGCGCTCCTCGCTGACCGAGGTGTTGATCTCCCGGAGCCGGTCGAAGATCGCTCCGGCGTCGAGCGTCACCTGTTCCGCCTCCGACACGTGGCCCACCTCGACGAACTCGAAGAGGAGGTACCAGTTGTCGTCGCCGGGTTCCTCGGAAAGGAAGCCGGCCGGAGCGAGGAAACCGATCTCGTCCCCCGTGGCCGGGTTCTCCATCTGCTCCATGAGCCGCTCCACGTCGTCTTCCCCGGTGAAGACGAAGCCCTCGGGGACCCGGATCCCGGCCACATCGCCCAGCGCGGCCCCGGTGGGCCCCCGGACCCACGGGATCGAGTCGAAGGCGTATGCGGGCGCCGCCGCGACGGCGGTAAGGGTGACGAGGACCGCGGCGATCACCCGGCCGGAACTCCCCCTGTCTTCATGGCGGCTCAACTCAGACCATCCTCCCGGTTCGGGATCGAAGAGCCATCCTAACGCCTGTCCCCGACCAGCCCGCCACTTCGCCCGGGCCGGACGGTACCGGAGGAGCGCTCCGGCACGAGACTGAAACGGGTCACTTCTCCTTCGCGAGGGCCTCGATCTTCCGGACCGCGCCGGAGCCCTCCACGGGCCGGACCCGCAGCTTCCCGGGCTTCAGCGGCCGGAACGACAGCTCCACGAAGGACGGGACCTTCTTCGCCGGTGGGCCGACGAGCACCTCGACGCCTTCCACGGGCTTCCACTTCCCGGGACCGGCGGGGAGTTCCACGATCCACTTCGTCGGGAAGCCCTCCGTCTCCGGATCCGGGGTGAGCACGAGGCCCGCCACGTCCTTCAGGGGCGGCTTGAAGACGAGCAGCAGCCCGTCACCGCCCGCCGTGACCGCCTTGCCGGCCGCGAGCCCCTCCACCTCCGGCTGTTTCGCGGCGAGCGGGCGGCTCGCGTGGCGGAGTCGGGCCGGCCCGTGAACCTGCCCTCCGGCCAGCGCGGCGAAGAGCCTCGGCGGATCGGAAGGGACGTACTCGAGCCGGATCGGGTGCCAGCCCTTCGCGAGGCGGGCGGCGGCATATCGCTCCACGCCGAGGTCCGCCCCGGCGAGGACCTCGTGTTCTCCGATCGTCAGGGTCAGCTTCCCCGCGCCCCGGAAGGCGAACTCGAAGGTTCCGTCGGCGGGAGCCTCGAACTCGCCTTCGAGCCGGATCGTCTCCGCCGCGCCCACCTGGGCCTCGAGGGTCGGGCCGGCCTTCTCGTCCGGGAAGAGACTCGCGACGACCGTCCGCTCCGAACCGGCCGCGGCCGCCCGGCCGCGGAGTCCCGGGAGCCGGGGCCGGTCGTCAAGGACCGCTGCTCCCGCTCCGCACTCCTCGATGGCGAGTACGAGCGGAGCGAGCCGCCGCGCCTTCCCGCCGGGGAAGAGCAGGCGGGGGACGAGGGCCACGGGGCCGGAGCCGACTTCAAAGAGCGGGATCTCGCAGTGGTCCTTTGTGCTCCGCGCCACGACGCGTGCCCCGGAGAGGACCTCGAACTCCTTCGCGCCTTCCACCCGCAGGACCGCCGTGCCGGCGGCGAAGGGCTCGCCCTTTCCGCCCCACCGTGCGGATCCCGCCAGGCCGTGGTTGTCGACGACGACCTTGAGCTTCCGGAAGGCCCGCGTCCCGATCCGGTCCCGGGCCACGGCCACCACCCTGATCTCATGCCAGCCGTCGTCGAGCGTCGTGGTGTCGAGCGTCATCTCCGGTCCGCTCGCGGCGGGGCGGCCGTCCACCCAGAGTTCGGTGTCGCCCTCCGGGGCGCGGGCCGCGATCTTCACTTCTCCCCGCCACGGAGAAACCGGAGCCTCCACATCCACTTTCGGGAACGTCGCGAACGGCCGGGCGAGGCCGTCGCCGGCGATCATGAGCTGGAAGGGGCCACCGACGTTCTGGTAGAAGGCCTCGGCCAGCGAACAGCCCTCGGCGTAGTGGGCGTGGAGCATCGGGTTCGGGAACTTGAAGTGGATGGAGAGCGGTTCCATCACGGTGCCGGACGCGCCCGCCGCGCCGTATCGGAGGAATTCCGAGAACTTCGTCTGGCCGCTCGGGGCCATCACCGCGCCGAAGCTCGTCAGGTGCTCGAGGATCGCCCCGGGAAGGATCCGGCTCCCGGACCTGCCGAAGTCGAATCCCGCGATGCCCACCACCGCGCCGAGGACGTCCGGCTTGCCCACGGGGAGGACTCCGGTCTGGCCGTCCTTCCCCTTCTCCAGCACCTCGACCTTCCGCCCGAGCTTTCCCATCGCCTCGATCAGATGGGGGAAGAAGCCCTCCCGGGACTGCGACCGGACGTCCTGGTTCCGGCAGAGGTAGACCGTGCCGTCCGGCTTCGTGCCGTCGGCGGAGGCGGCGGCGCGAAGGTAGGCCAGCACCTCATCGAGGGTGTTGCCGAAGGGGCCCGTATACGCGAGGTGGATCGCGAGGCGGTACCGCGATCCGGACACCCCGGAAGGTCCCGGCTCGCGGTTCCACGTCTGCGTGCACCGGAAGCCGTGGGCCGGCAGGTAGCCCGGCGTCATCCTCCGGAGGACCAGGTCGAACTCCGGGCGGCCTCGGAGCGGCGCGAGGTCCGGATCCCCCGCGGCGTGGCCGGGGTCCGTGAACCCCTCCTCGGCGGACCGGACGAGCGCGGCGAGCGCCTCGTCCCCCCGCCCGAGGCGGGCGAGACAGCAGGCGTAGTTGTACCAGGCGCCGGCGAGGCCGGGGTGGGCCGCGAGGGTCTCCCCGTATAGCTCCGCGGCTTGCGCGAGTTGCCCGGCCCGCATGGCGGCCTCGGCTTTCGCGAGGGCCGCCGCCTGTTCCGGAGTGGGGGGCAGGCTGCCGCCGCCCACGAGCCGGAAGTACCGGTTCGCGTTGAGGCGCCAGAAGGGTCGGCCGGCCCGCACGTCCTCCGCGAGGAAGGTGACGCCGGTGAGCGAAGCGGTCCCCCCCACGACAAGGCCGGGGTTTCCCGGGGGCAGCGCCGACCGGAAGTCCACGCCGTAGGGGAAGCCCGAGGAGTAGGCGACGAGGTCGATCGAGTCGGCGAGGCCCTGATCCTCGAGGTACCTGTCGATCGGTTCGAGGATCGTCTTCCGGAACTGGTCGAGGGTGATGACGCCCTGGTGGGGGACATCGGGCAGCCACAGCACGTGCGCCGGAGGGATCTCCCGCCGCGCCACGTACTCATTGGCGATCCGGCGCGAGAGGGGCGATCGGGCGTTCACCACGACGAGCGTCGTCTCGGGGCCGCCTCCGGCGAGGGCCTCGGATGCGGGGAGGGCCAGGAGGAGAAGGGCGAGCAGGAGCCTGCGCATGGCGCCATCGTCGCAGACCGACCGGCGGACGGCCAGCAGCCTGTCGGGGAAAGGTCTGCACCGCAGAGATCAGAGGGGGAGGGAGAACGCGGGGCGGAAGCCGAGGTCCCGGCTGCGGCTGTCCTCGGCGAGCCAGGCGCGGGTCGCGGAGCGACACATGCCCGAGGGGGTGAACCAGCTTCCGCCGCGGATGACCCGCCGGCCGGCCTCGCCCTTCAGGTTCGGCCCGGCGTGCGCGGGGGCTCCCTCGTAGTTCTTCCGGAAGGCGTCGGCGCACCACTCCCAGACGTTGCCGTGCATGTCGTGGAGGCCGAAGGGGTTCGGCTTGAATCGTCCCACGGGCGCCGTCCCGGCGAAGCCGTCGTTCACCTCCCGCGTGCAGGTCGGTGGCATCGCCCCCGACCACAGCTCGCGGTAGTGGCCCAGGAGATAGGCATCGGCGATGTTGGCGAAGCCGGCGAGACTTTTCGGGTCGTCGCCGGCGAAGTAGCGCGTGGTCGTGCCGGCGCGGCAGGCATATTCCCACTCCGCCTCGGAGGGCAGCCGCAGCCCGTTGCGCGCGCACCACGCCCCGACCTCGGTGAAGTTGACGTTCTCCACGGGCAGGTTCGGTCCCTTCCACTGGGGCCAGCCCTTGCCTCCCGTCTTCTCGTAGATGGCCTGGGGGCACTCCGTCCGCGCGAGGAGGAACGGTGGCGCGCGCACGGTGCGGACCGGCACGGCGCCCTCCTCGCCCCGCGACCCCATCGTGAACTCCCCGCCCGGGACGAGCACGAAGGCCAGCCCCGTGCGTTCGTGGACGAAGACCGCGTATCCCGCCTCGGTGAGCGGCGGGTCCGCTTCGCGGAAGGTGCCCCCGGCGACGAGTTTCGCCATGGCGGCCCGGACGGGCGGTGCGTAGCCGTAGCCGGGAGGCTCCTCCTCCGGCGGCTCCGGAGTGACCGGGGGCTCCGGCCCAGCCGGCGGCTCGTCAGGCCCCGGCGGGACCGGCTCGAGCGGCTGCCACGGGGTGGGTCTCCCCGGTCCGGGGCGGTCGGGCTCCGGGTCCGGGGGCACGGGTTCCGGAGGCGCCGGTTCGGGCGGTAGCGGCTCCGGCGGCGGGGGTTCGGGCGGCGTCGGTGGAACGGGCGGCGCCGTGCGGATCGCGGCGGCCGTCACCGCCGCCCGGTTGCCGGCCCGATCCGTGGCGGCGATCTCCACGGGGTTGACGCCCGGCGCGAGAGGCAGGGTGAAGGCGAAGGCGCGCCCGGTCACCTCCGCCGGCCGGCCGTTCACGGTCACCGTGCAGCCGTCCTCGTCCATGGTGCCCTCGAGTCGGAGTTCCTCCTCGGTGGTGGTTCCCGGCGGCCGCGCGAGCCGGATCTCCGGGGCCCGCGTGTCCCGGTGGACCATCCGGGTCGCCGAGGAGGAGTTGCCCGCGGCGTCCGTTGCCTCGAAGACGAGATCGTTCCGGCCCTCGGCGAGCGGCAGGGTGGCGCGGAACAGGCCGTCGCTCCCCACCGGAACGGCGGCGGCCCGGACCGAGAGCGTCACGGGCGAAAGGTCGCGGACCCGACCGGCCACCGCCACCGCGGCCGCGTTGGTCACGGCCGCCTCGGGAGGCGCCTCGATGCCGATCTCCGGGGGAGTCGTGTCGCGCCGGACGACGACCTCGGTCCGCGAGCGGTTCCCGGCGGCGTCCTCCGCTTCGACGACGACCCGGTTCCCGCCCTCATCGGCCAGCGGCACGGTCGCGAAGAAGGTCCCGTCCGGTTCCAGCGCGGCGACCCTCCCGTCCACCGTGACCGGGCCGGGGTGGTCATCGGAAACGCGGCCGGCAACCAGGATCGTGCGGCCCGAGGTCACCGTCGATTCCCGCGGCTCGCGGATCCGGAGTTCGGGCGGCTTCCCGTCGAGCACCACGCGGAGGGTCCGCGCGGGACCGTCCGCCCCGCCTGCCGTCACCGAGCGGATCCGGATGTCGTTCTCCCCTTCGGAGAGCGGTACGACGAGTTCGAAGGCGCCGCTCGCGTCAGGGGTCGCCTCGAGGCCGTGTGCCGTGACGCGCCCGCCCGGGTAACCGATGAGGCGGCCGGCGATCGTGAGTGCGGGTTCGCGGGCAAGGAAGGCATCTCGCGACGGGCGGTCCACGAGGAGTTCGCCGGAGGAGGCGGGCGGTTCGGGGGATCCGCCGCGGAGGACGGCGTAGGCGATGAGTCCGAGGGCCGCCGCCGCGAAAAGGAGCTTCAGCCGGAGGAAGCGCCGGCGCCGCGGCAGAGAGGGCGGCGCGACCTCGACGGCGGCGGAGGGAGGCGCGGTGACCTCGACCGCGGCGGGCGGCGGGGGCCGGCGGGGGGGGAGCGGCGCCTCGCGGACCTCGGGCCCCGCGGGGAACGCGAGGGGGCCGATCTCGCCGGTGGGGGGCTCGTCGAGGGGCGGCGCGGGTGGGAGCGGTTCCCGCGGCGGCGGGTCTCTCGCGGGGCGGGGACCGGCCGGCGGGACGGGCCGCGGCGCGACCGGCGGCGAGCCGGTCCGCTCCGACCGGTGCGGGGTGAGCGGTGGCGCGGTGGGCGGGTCCCCCGCGGGATCCTCGGCCACCGGTTCCGCGAGCAGGACCTCCTCGGCGGATCCAGCGAGCGCCTCCGCCCGCGAACCGGGGACCGGCGAAGCCCCGCAGGCCTCGCCCAGCTCCGCCGCGAACCGTTCGCAGGAGTCGAACCGCCGGGCGGGATCGGCGGAGAGGGCCCGTGCGAGAACAGCCACCGCGGGCGGCGGGAGCCATCCCGCGAGTTGCCGGCGGAGATCCTCGGGGGTGTCGAGGGGGTGGGGCGCCTCGCCGGTCAGACAGCGGAAGACGACCGCGGCGAGGGCGTAGCGGTCCGCGGCGGCGTCGAACCGCCCGTCGAACACCTCCGGCGCCAGGTAGCCCGCGTCGCCCGGGGCGCGGCCTCGCACCGCGAGTCCCCCGTCGCCACGCACCAGTGCCCGCGCGATCGTGAAGTCCGAGAGGAGCGGCCGTCCCTTCACGTCGAAGAGCACGTTCGCCGGCTTGACGTCGCGGTGGGCCACACCGCTCGCGTGGACGAAGTCCAGCGCCGCGGCGATCGGCCGAAGCCAGCCGAGGACGACCTCCGGCGTCTCCCGGCCTCCATCCCGCTCCAGCCGCTCGAGGAGGCTCCCGCCGCCGACATGCTCCAGCACCGCGTAGACCACGTCGGCGGTGTGGCCGGCATCGAGTACCCGGACCAGGTGGGGGTGGCGGAGCGGGACGAGTTCCCGGGCCTTCTCCACGAAACGTCCGCGGAACTCGGCGTCCGAAAGGAGGCTCGGGTCCGGGACCTTGACGACGACGATCCGCTCTTCCTGGTCCCCGGCCATCCAGATGGAGGCGAGGGCGCTGGTACCGATCTTCTCCACGACGAAGTACTTCGGGTACAGCACGCTTCCGATGGATTCGTCGCCGGGCATCCGCGGTCCTCACGCTCCTTCAGGGACCCCATGGTAGCGATTCCCCGCGCGGGAGCGGCAGGACGACCCGTCGGGAACCGGGCGGGGACCCGACCACGGGCGGGTCCGGAAACGTTCGTTCGTTCGGTGGAAGGCGGGGAATCGTGCTTCGACCTTCCTTCCGCGACGGCGGCTTTCCTCATAGAATTCCCGCCCGTCGCACAAAGACCGAAAGACATTCGCCGGGCGTGATCGGAGGCCGGGGTCGCCGTTGATCATCGGAGTCGGTATCGACGCGCTCGAGATCTCGCGCATGGCGAGGGAACTCGCGCAGGACGGACGGGGCTTCACGGAGGGGCTGTTCCTGCCCGAAGAGATTGCCCGTGGCGAGTGCGCGCCGCAGCCCGCCGCCTGTTTCGCCTCGCTCTTCGCGGCGAAGGAAGCGCTCATCAAGGCGCTGTCGATCACCCGGGTCGACACGGCGATCTATCGGGAGATGGAAGTGCGGCCGGGGCCGGAAGGCGTCCGCCTGTCGGGCCGGGCTCTCTTTGCGGCGCGGAAGCGGCGGGTGACCTCGATCCGCCTGAGCTGCGTCGAGACCGGCGGACTCGCGGTGGCCGCCGCGATACTGGAGGCGTGAGGATCGGATTTCAGGGAGGTTTCGCGATGACGGGTGTCGTTTCCTACGAGGACCGGCTGAAGGGCTTCGACTGGTCTCTTGGCGAGAAAGAACTGGGGATCACGAAGGACGGCCCGATCAACATCGGGTGGCTGTGCACCGACCGTATCTGCCGGATGGGGCTCGGGCAGAAGACCGGCTTCATCTGGGAGGGCTCGGAGGGCGCGGTCCGGACCTACACGTTCGACCGGCTTCGGGTGCTTTCGAACACGCTGGCGCGGTTCCTCGAGAAGCACGGCGTGGCCGCCGGCGACCGGGTCTGCCTGTTCATGGACCGCGTGCCGGAACTCTACATCGGCCTGATCGGGATCCTCAAGCGGGGCGCCATCGCCCAGCCGCTGTTCTCCGCGTTCGGCGAAGACAGCCTGAAGGTCCGGATCCTCGACGCCGAGACGAAGGCGATCATCACGCAGCGCAAGCACATCTTCAAGGTGCGGCGGATGCGCGACTCCACCCCCTCGCTCACCCACGTCTTCGTGGTGGACGGCGGAGCGGAAGGGTTGAAGCCCGGCGAGTACCCCCTCGACCTCGAGGCCGAGCCACCCGTCGAGGAGTACGCCGTCCATCCCACGACGGCGGAGACCCCGTCGATCCTGCACTACACCTCCGGCACGACTGGCAAGCCCAAGGGCGCCCAGCACGTCCACTACTCGGTGGTTTCGCAGTATCTGACCACGAAGTGGGTGCTGGACCTGAAGCCCGACGACATCTACTGGTGCAACGCCGACCCCGGGTGGGTGACCGGGACCTCCTACGGCATCATCGGGCCCTGGGTCACGGGCACGACGCAGGTCGTCGGCGACTTCGGCTTCAGCAGCGACCGCTGGTACGAGTTCATCGAGAAGCACCGCGTCACGGTCTGGTACAGCGCGCCGACGGCGATCCGCCTTCTCATGCGGGACGGCGACGCCCCCGTGAAGAAGCGGGATCTGTCCTGTCTGCGCCACCTCTGCAGCGTCGGGGAGCCGCTGAACGCCGAGGGCGTGATCTGGTCGAGGGAGGTCTTCGGCCTGCCCTTCCATGACACGTTCTGGCAGACCGAGACCGGCTCCATCGTCATCGCGAACTACCCCGGCATGGTCATCAAGCCGGGCTCGATGGGCAAGCCGTTCCCGGGCATCACCGCCACCGTGGTGGACCCGAAGACCTTCGAGCCCATCACCGTTCCCGGGCGCGTCGGACTCATCGCGCTCCGGCCGGGCTGGCCCTCGATGATGCGGACTTATTGGCGCAACCCGACCACCTACCAGAGCAAGTTCAAGAACGGCTGGTACCTGTGCGGCGACCGGGCCAGCATCGACAAGGACGGGTACTTCTGGTTCGTGGGGCGCGACGACGACGTCATCAACACCGGTGGCCACCTGGTCGGTCCCTTCGAGATCGAGTCCGCCCTCATCGAGCACAAGTCGGTGGCGGAATCGGCGGCGGTGGCCAAGCCGGATCACGTGAACATGGAAGTCGTGAAGGCGTTCGTGGTCCTGAAGCCGGGCTTCGAGCCGGGCGACGACCTCGAACTCGAGATCATGAACTTCATTCGCAAGAGACTCTCCCCGCTCGCCATGCCCCAGGAGATCGAGTTCGTGGCGAAGCTGCCGAAGACCCGCAGCGGCAAGATCGTGCGACGCATCCTCCGGGCGAAGGAGTTCGGGGAGCCCATCGGCGACGTATCGACGGTCATGGAGGACTAGAGGATCATGGACGACGTGACGAAGGCCGTGCTGGACTACGTCAAGAGAGAGTACGTCGAGGAAGGTGACGACCGAGAGGTCGACGCGGACACCCGGCTCATCTCCGGCGGGATCGTGGACTCCTTCTCGATGGTTTCGCTCAAGCGGTTCCTGGAGAAGAAGTACCAGATCAAGATACCGGACGAGGATGCGAGCCCCGCCGCGTTCGACACGGTGAAGAGCATCGTCGCCCTCGTGGCCCGGTTCCGGGGCGCATAGGCAAGACGACCTCGCGGGCGAGATCCGAAGGAGGAAGCCATGGCGTTTTCGACCAGGGCGCGCGAACACTATCAGGCCGAGCTCGGGAACCTCCGTTCCGCCGGCCTCTTCAAGGAAGAGCGCTATATCCACAGCGTGCAGGACGCGGAGATCGAGGTCGAGTATCCGAAGGGGGCGGCCCCGAAGCGGGTCATCAACCTCTGCGCGAACAACTACCTCGGACTGTCGAGCCATCCGGCCGTCGTCGAAGCCGCTCGCGCGGGGCTCGACCACCGCGGCTACGGGATGTCCTCGGTCCGCTTCATCTGCGGGACCCAGGACGTGCACCGGCAGCTCGAGCAGAAGCTGACCGGGTTCCTCGGGACGGAAGACACGCTGCTCTTCCCGTCCTGCATGGATGCCAACGGTGGCGTGTTCGAGGCCTGCTTCAACGAGCAGGACATCCTGATCGCCGACCGGCTCGTCCACGCCTCGATCGTGGACGGGATGCGGCTCTGCAAGGCGATGCAGGACACCTACAAGCACTCCGACATGGGCCATCTCGAGGAGAAGCTCGAGGAGCACAAGGACAAGCGCCAGCGGATCGTGATCACCGATGGCGTGTTCTCCATGGACGGCGACGTGGCGAAGCTCGACGAGATCGTGGCCCTCGCCGAGAAGTATGACGCGCTGGTCTTCGTGGACGAGTCGCACTCGTCGGGGTTCATCGGGAAGACCGGCCGGGGGACCCACGAGCTGCGAGGGGTCTACGGGAAGATCGACCTCATCACCACGACCCTCGGCAAGGCGCTCGGCGGGGCCTCCGGCGGCTGCGTCAGCGGCCGCCGCGAACTGGTCGAGATGTGCCGGCAGCGGGCGCGCCCCTACCTCTTCAGCAACACGGTGGCGCCGGTGATCGTCATGGGGGCCCTCGAGGTCCTCGACCTCATCAGCAAGACCACGGAGCGCCGCGATAAGCTGGAGTGGAATACGATCTACTGGCGGAAGCTCCTCACCGAGGCCGGCTTCGACATCAAGGTCGGCGAGAGCCCGATCGTGCCGGTGATGCTCTACAACGCGAAGCTGGCCCAGGACGTGTCACGGGACCTCTTCGCCGAGGGCATCTACGCGGTCGGCTTCTTCTTCCCCGTGGTGCCGAAGGGCCAGGCGCGCATCCGCACCCAGCTCTCCGCGGCCCACGAGAAGCACCACCTCGACAAGGGCATCGCGGCGTTCCGGAAGGTCGGCGCGAAGTACGGCATCCTCGGCAAGAAGAAGAAGGACATCGAGGCCATGTTCGGCCTCTGAGCGTGAGCAAAAATCCCGCGCGGTCTCGTTGTCGGCCCCGGCGCGGCCGGAGAGGTCTTCGGAGGGCGGTACCGAAGCCCGCGCCGGGGCCGACAACCCTTCGGGCCGGGGTGATCCGCTTCGCGGCGGCGGTCCGCCGGGCGCCCTTCGGGGCGTTCTCGGCCCGGGTTCTCCGGCTCGTGGAAGCGTATCCCCGGTACGGTACCGCGCCCCTCTGGCGCGCGTGGATCGACCGCTGTCGAATTCGGGCCGAAGGGCGCGCGACCGCGATCGACGGAAAGATGACCCTGTCGGCGCTCCGGCGGAGTCTCGGGCTCACGCAGTCGGCCGTGGCCGGGCCGGCCGGAATGTCGCAGTCCGAGTTCGCGGTCCACCGGAAACGCGGGCGGTGCGCGGGCGGGCGCCGTTTCCGTGGGCGCTCGCCGGGTCAGGCCGTCGGACCTCGGGCGGTTCCGTTCCCGAGCGGCCTCTCGATCGCGTCGAGGATCCCGCGCGCGATGTAGACCCGGTTCCGCTTCCGGCTGGTCATTTCCTCGAGAATTCCCAGACGGATCAGGCGCTTCACGAGCCCGTTCGCCCCGGGCCAGGTGATCCCGAGGCGCTCCGCGGCGCGGGGCACCGTGATCGCGGGGGTCTCGAAGAGCAGGTCGACCAGCCGCGGAAGCAGCGCCGAGGAGCGGACGGTCTCGATCGTCCGGTGGTACTCGTCGCGCAGGTCCCGGATCGCCGCCAATCGCCGCGTCGCGTCGGCCGCCTGGGCGATCACGCCGCGCAGGAAGAAGTCGATCCACTCTCCGAAGGCGCCGGACCGGCTGACCGCGAGCAGTCGATCGTAGTACTCCTCGCGGCGTGCCTCGAAGTACGCGCTCAAGTAGAGCAGCGGGAAGGTGAGCAGGCCCTTCGCCCGGAGCAGCAGTGTCAGTAGCAGGCGTCCGACGCGACCGTTGCCGTCCGCGAAGGGGTGGATGGTCTCGAACTGGTAGTGAACCAGGGGGGCCATGAGGAGCGGATGCATCCCATGGTCTTCATGGAGGAAGCGCTCCAGGTCGGCGAGGAGGTCTGGAAGCAGGTCGGGCGGGGCCGGAACGAAGCGCGCCTCCTCGATGGGTCGATCCCCGGCGCCGATCCAGTTCTGGATCCGCCGGAAGTCGCCGCGGGGTCCTGCCCCTCGAACTTCCTCCAGCAGGATTCCATGGATCTCGCGGACCAGGCGCAGGCACAGGGGAATCTGCCCGAGCCGGGCCACGGCATGGTCGTGCGCGCGAACGTAGTTGTGGACCTCGCGGACGTCCGGTGGCTCCGCGTCTTCCGCCGGCGCGGCCTCGTAGGCGAAGAGGTCGCCGAGGGAGGTGCGGGTCCCCTCGATCCTCGAGGACGCCACCGCCTCACGGCGGAGGAAGGGCCGCACGAGGAGCCATGGACTGACGAGGGTCGTCCCGACGCCCGACAGTTCGCCGAGCCGCCAGCTCGCCTCCAGGAGGAGATCGATGTGACCTTCCACCGGAAGCCGGCGCGGCAGCGGGTCGGGGACGAAGGCCTCCACCCCCTCGGCGATGCGCAGCAGGCGGCCGGGCGCCTCCTTCGTGAAGTCCTCGGCTCTCAAGGGCGCCCCCCTCGTGCCGGACGGGTTCGTCTCCCGGATTCCGGCCTTGTGAAAGTACCGCATGGCATCGCTCCTGCTATCAAACAATTCCGCCATTTCGTTTGATAATGGAGCGCAACCCCGGCCGCCGGGGTGCGGCTCCGCGTCCGCGTTTGCGGCGAAGCCCCGACTTCGTCCCCCGGGGGCGCGGCCATGCGACGAGCCGACACTCGCGGGCGCTGGAACCAATCCGGCCACGGACCACGGAGCTCACCACCCGGATGACCGGATGAAACACCACACTACCAGTTGAACGTATTCTCGATCTTTCGGCTCTGCCAGTTGTGCGCGGACCCGATCGAGAAGGCCGGGAGCGGAGCGATTCTGGACATCAGCACCGTCAGCGGTGGAGGCCTGCAGGAGCTGGATTGATCGGATTGGACCTGGTGCCGGGGGATTGACCACGGATAGCCACAGCCGCCCCCCCCGCGTACCGCGCGGGCCATCCGGTTTCCGGTTGGCTCGCGGTCCGTCCCGATACTCCGGTGCGCCTCTTGGGGCGCGACCGCCCGCTCAGGCATAATCCCCCTCATTCGAACCCGAGGAGGATCGACAATGACGAACCGATGGCTGCTGGCAGGGGCGCTGCTCCTGCTTGTCGCGGCGTTCCTGTTGCCCGCCTGCGAGACGATCAAGGGGGACGACAACGACCCCGATCCCGTCTCCTTCGACCCGCCGCCGCCCCCCCGGCACGAGGTCCACGGGCCCCAGCCGGGCCCCCAGCACGTCTGGATCCCGGGCCACTGGAAGTGGGAACG
>JALOQY010000071.1 GCA_025459285.1 Planctomycetota bacterium
CCCTCGTGGCCGACCGGCTGTACGGCGACGGCGAGCCTCTCGTCCTCGACGGCGAGGTGCTCCTCGACCGGTACCCGCTCCACTCCGCGAAGCTCACGTTCCGCCATCCCGTGACGGGCGTGACGACGACCATCGAGGCTCCACTTCCCCCGGACATGGCCCGGGCGATCGAGAGGCTCGCGGCCCCGGCGGACTGAGCAGCCCGTCGCAGAGGGACTTCCACCAGCACGGAGGCTTGCGGCGACGGACTGCCAGCCGGGTGCATGCTCCCGCCGGCCGCGGGAAGCCGGTCAGTACTCGCCCTGGTGCTCCTCCCACCAGACGTTCCACTCCTCGATCGCCTGCTTCTGGGACGCCTCGTCGTTCTCCTTGTACTCGACCTCGTTGCCCGTGATCTTCGCGAGGGCCTCGAGCATCGCCACGAGCGTCTGGCTGTCCTCGTCCGGGGAGAGCACGCGCACCAGCGGACCGACGGCCTTCCGCTCCTTCATCTCGCCCAGCGCCCGGGCCGCCTCGGTCCGGACCCCCACGTGCTGATCCTCCAGGGCCTCGATGAGGACGCCCGAGGCCTTCGCGGGCTTGATCTTCCGGAGGGCCTCGGCAAGAGCCACCCGCACATCGGGGTCATACTCGTCGGCCATCTTCGCCACGAGCGGATCGCCGGCTTCGGGGGCCGCGAGATCCCCGATCATCCGCGCCGCCATCGCCCGCACCGCGGAGTCCTCGTCCTTGTCGACCGCGCGGAGGAGGTCGGGGACAGCGGTCTTGCCCAGGAGGGTGTAGAGGCTCTGCAGAGCCGCTTTGCGGACGAGGGCGCTCGACTCCCGGGCGAGGAGCGTCCGCAGCGCCGTGGTTCCCTCGGTGTACTCGAGTTTCCCGATGGTCTCGGCCGCGAGCGCCCGGATGTCGTCGTTCTCGTCCCCGAGCATCTTCTCGGCGATCCGGCCCGCGGCCTTCCGGTCCTTCGCCGAGAGGAGCACCTCGATCACACCGGCGCGCTCCTCCTCGTCCGGGGAGGAGAGCGTCCGCTCGGCCTTCCCGAGAAGGTCGGCCTCCTTCGGAGGCTCGGCGGGAGCCTTGGCGGGAGCCACCGGCGCGACCGGGGCGACCGGGGCGGTGCCGCCTTTTCCGAGCGAGACCGGCGCGAGGCCGCCGGAGTCCTTCGCCGGAGCCGCCGCGGGGGCCGGGCCGGGCTGCTCCCCGCCGCACGACGTCAGGAGGAATGGACCGGACACGAGGACGAACGTGAGCGCCAACGCGATGCGGAGCATGGACACCTCCCTCCGGGCCGGCATGGCCGAAGACATCGTACCAGTCCGGCCGGAGGATGCGATCGTTGAACCGCGCGACCGGAACCTGTCATCCTGTCACCCTCGAGCGGCTCTCGAAACTGAACATCGATAGCCATATGTGCTTCTGTGACAATTTTTTATGGCCAATTCATAAAAATGGCACGTTGGTTGCTTTAGGTCGACCGAGAACCAAGGAGGTGAAGAATGCAGACGAAGAAGAGCGAGACCCGACCCGAAGTGCTCCGGGAGATCATCCCTCCGGTCGACATCGCGGAAGTCGAGGCCGGAGTGAGGCTCTCCGTGGAGATGCCCGGCGCGAAGAGCCAGACGATCTCGGTCACGGTGGAGGACGACACACTCACCGTCTCCGCCGAGCGCGAGGAGTTCCTCGACCGCCACCGGCTCCTGCACCAGGAGTCCGGCCGCGGTGCGTACCGGCGCAGCTTCCGCCTTTCGCGGGACCTGGCCCGGGAGAAGATCCAGGCGGAGTACCGTCTGGGCGTCCTGACGCTCACGCTCCCCAAGGCCGATCACACGCTGCCGCGCCGCATCGAAGTCCGAACGGAATGAGGCAGTAAGACCGGAAAACCGACACCTGGAAAGGAGGCAAGTCATGGATCTGATTCCGATGAGAGGCTTCGAACTCGGACGCTTCCCGCTCCAGAGGCAGATCAACCGCCTCTTCGAGGAGTTCTTCGGAGAGTCCGGCTGGCCGACGCTCTACGAGTCGGGACGGGGTTCGTTCCCCATCGACCTCGCGGAGTCCGACGAGGAGTACCTGCTCACCGCGGAGATCCCCGGCATCGATCCGAAGGCCGTGGAGATCTCGGTCACCGGCAATACTCTCACCCTCAAGGCCGAGAAGAGGCCGGAGGGCGAGAAGCAGGTGAAGAACGTCCACCGCACCGAGCGGATCTACGGCGCGTTCCAGCGCATGGTCTCGCTCCCGGGGGACGTGGACCCTGCCGCTGTCCAGGCGAGTTCGAAGGACGGCGTCCTGTCGATCCGGCTCGGCAAGCGCGAAGAGGCGAAGCCCCGGACGATCGAGGTGAAGGTCCAGTCCTGAGAGCGTGAGCCGGCGGCCCGTCGAGTGGATTGCGGCGACGGGCTGCCGGCCGCCTTACCGTTCGGCCGAGGAACCGGCTCCGACACCCGCGGCCGCACGCCCTTCGCCGTTGTCCTCCGCCTCCGGAAGTCCGATTCCCGAGAACCCCGGGGCGGGTTCCGCTGCCGGCTTCCGCCGGCCCAGCGCGAGGGAGATCGTCCCGCGTATCTCGTCGAGGTGGAACGGCTTGTGGAGGCAGGGGAGGCCGGTCCGCTGGAAGAAGTCGAGGTGCTCCTCCCGCGGCGTCGTGCCCGCGAAGAAGATGATCCGGCCGGAGAGCGGCCGGTGGTGGCGATCAATCTCCCGGTAGAGGTCGATTCCGGACATGCCGGCCAGCACGATGTCCGAGAGGACAAGGTCGAAGGCGCCATCCCGCAGTTGGTCCAGGGCCTCCGGCGCGCTCGCCGCGGTGACCACGGAGTGGCCGTCGAGGGCGAGCGTCCGGGTGAGCAGGTCGCGGACGCACTCCTCGTCGTCGACCACGAGGATTCGACGCCCCTTCACCGGCTCGACCCCAGCGCTCCCCGGCAACCGGTAGCCGTCCACGGTCGCGACGGGGATCTCCACGCGGAAACAGGCCCCGCCCCCCGGCGCGCGGCTGGCGGTGATGCTCCCCCTCAACTCATCCAGGATCCCCCGGCAGATGGACAGGCCGAGCCCCGTACCCTCGCCAGGCCGCTTCGTGGTGTAGAAAGGTTCGAAGATGCGCTCCTCGAGACCCTCCGGGATGCCCGGACCGTTGTCGAGGACCCGCACGACCACGCGGTCATCGTCCCCGGCAGTGGACGTCTCGAAGCGGATGATGCCGCCCCCGCCGCGGCCGGCGATGGCGTCCCGGGCGTTGTTGAGCAGGTTCAGGAAGACCTGCTGGAGCCGGTTCGGGTCGACCAGCACCAGAGGCAGGTCCGGCGCGAAGTCGGTCTCCACGTTCACACCATCGGTGCCGAGCTGGTAGCCCCGGAGCTTCATGGCGGCGAGAATCGCCTGGTTCACGTCGATCGGGCTGCGCTCCCCCCGGTTCCGGCGTGCGAAATCGAGCAGGTTCCCGACAACCCGCTGGCAACGAAGGCCCTCGGAGCAGATGGCGTCGAGATAGCCCTGCATCTCCGGATCCTGACCGATCCGCCGCAGAAGCTGCGCATAGCCCACCGTCGTCGTGAGCGGGTTCTTCAACTCGTGGGTCACATCCGAGATGAGCTGGCCGATGGCCGCCATCTTCTCCGAGTGGATGAGCTGGTCCTGGACCTGCTTGAGCTGCCGGAAGGACCGCTCGATCCGCGCGTGCGCGCCGGTCAGGTCCCGCACCATGCGAAGGATGCCGATGGAGTTCGCCGCATGGTCCGCGAAGACGATCATCAGTTTCAGGTGCCGGTCCTTGAAGTTCCCGCGACCCTCGTCCGGGAACCGATTCGCGGTCAGCACACCGAGGGTCTCGCCGCCGAGGATCATCGGCACGCAGAGCGCCGAGGAGATGTCCCGCTCCGGCGAACCGGGGGGAAGGAACGCCTCCACGTCCCGCCGGGTGTTCAGGAGCAGCGGCCGATGGTGGAGCCCCACCCACCCGGCGATGCCGCTGCCGAGCCGCATTTTCGTCCCTTCGAGGGTGGGGGCATCCCTCCCCGCCACGGCTCGCACGGTGAGCGTGTCCGCCTCGAGGAGGAGCACGCTCGCCCGGTCCGCCGCGAGGCAGTCCTTCACCGTCCGGGCGACGAAGGCGAGGGCCTCCTCCACATCCTTGAAGGCCCCGATCCCGGACGAGACCTCGAAGATCTGCGAGAGTTCCTCGATCTGCCGGGCCGCATCGCGGGCCCGCAGGTCCCGCTCCCGGATCAACTCCGAGAGCCGCCGGATCTCTCGCCGCTGCCGGCCGGCGTAGACGAACCCGAGCACGAGGGCAATCCCCACGAGGTCGAGGTAGTGGGGGGCAATCGGACTCCTGTCCGGTTCGATTCCCAGCGAGGCGACCACACCCGGTGCCACCCGGAAGAGGAACCCCGGGAACAGGATCAGCAGGGCGATGAGCGACATCCCCCGGAACGACCAGCAACCCCTCGATCGTCCGTTTTCCGGTTCGCTCATGGAACGGCTCTCCGCCCGCGCGCCATGCGTTCGTATCGGCTCAGCGGTGGCCGGCGATTGAGCCGATCCCCGGTGCTCGCCGCCCGTCGCCGGGAGCCCTCGGGCGCGCGGAAGGCGCTCGGCGACGGCCTGCCCGCTCAGAACCGCAGGGCGTCCCGGATCGCGAAGGCGAGGCTCGCGAACAGGACCACCGGCATCCACGCGGCCAGCATCGGCGGGAGGGCACCGCGCTTGCCGAAGTCGCAGATGACGTGGTCCGTGGCGAAGTAGGCGGCGGACAGGAGCAGCGCGATGCCGATGCCGACGAGGAAGTTCCGTTCTCCGAGTCGGAAGAGGAACGGCAGCCCGAGGAGCAGGAGGAGCAGGTTGGCGAGCGGCCAGGTGAGGAGTCCGTGGAACAGCACGAGCGGACGCGGATCGTCCGGGGCGTCCCGGGCCTTGCGGGCCGCCTCGGACAGGGAGAGCGCCGCCCCGGTCGTGGGGGACTCCTTCGCCAGCATCAGTTCGATGCGGTCGGGCCGCAGGTCCGTGGGCAGGGGCCGGTCGGCGGGCCAGGCCTCCCGCCGGCCGAGCCCCGTCCCCTCGGCATCGAGGACGAGGACGGCGCCGTCGGCGTGCCAGCCGCGCCGGCCCGAAACGCCGGTCCGCCACACCGCCGAGGGGATCTCCAGAGTGCCCCGCTCGAGTCCCGTCTCCGGATCCCGGAACCGCAGCACCCGCACCCCCTCGATCCGGCGGTTCCGCGGATTGAACCGGTCGATCGTCCAGATGTTCCCCGCTCCGTCCTCGAGGCGGGGGACGTCGTCGAACTCCCCCTCGAACCTCCCGTCCATGAGCGATTCGAGCCACAGCCGGGAGTCGCTGAGGCGCGGAGCAGCCCACTCCTGCATGGCGAACATCGACAGCGCCACGAGCCCGGCGCAGCACATCACCGGCGTCGCGATGCGCCCCGGACTGCGCCCCGCCACGATCATGGGGACGATCTCGTTGCCCCGGAGCAGACGCACGAACGCGATGGATGCGGAGATGATCGTCACGAAGGGCAGGAACTGCAGCAGGAGGAACGGGATGGAGATCAGGCAGTAGCGGCCCAGGATCCCGGGGACGGAGTGGCCGCGGGCGACGAGGGCTTCCCGGACCTCCAGGAGGGCATCGATCCGCATGATGACCGTCAGCACGAGGAAGATCGAGAGGATGAACAGCAGCACGACCCCGAAGGTCGAGACGAAAATCCGGGTGACGTAGCGGTCGAGGATCACGGGTGATCCCGCAGTCTACTGCCCCGCCGCCGGCCGGCCCACCAAACCCCGCCGCCGTGTCACCGCCGCACCACCCGGAAGGCGAGGGCCAGGCCGAGCAGTGCGAGGACGATGTCCGGCATCGCGAGGAGAAGGGAAGGCGGTGCGACCCGGTGTTCCGCGAGACTCTTCGAGAGCGCGAGCAGCGGGTAGTAGAGGAGGATGATGGCCACCGCGACGATCCCCGAGCCCACGAACGAGCCGCGGCGCAGGAGCACCCCCACCGGCGCGCCGATCAGGACGCAGGCGAGGCAGGCGAAGGAGAGCCAGACCCTCGCCCAGTACTCGACCCGCATCGCCGCGAGCCGCGCCCCGTCCCGGGGATGGCCGAGGAGCGGATCGCGCTTCAGGCGGAACAGCAGTTCGTCGTTCGTCAGGCCCCCGCGCCTCTCCTTGACACGCTCGACCCCGAAGAGCGTCTCCACGGGGTAGGAGAGCACCATGGCCTGCGCGGTGCCCATGTCCTCGAGGTCTCCGCGCAGGGCCCGCACCTCCTCCAGTCGGAACGTCAGTTCCTCCCCCGCGGCGTCCCGGCCGATCCACGCCCGCCGCGCCTCCCCCTGCACCTTCTCCCGGCCGTCCGGCTTCAACTCGAAGAAGAAATCCTCGAGGCGGCCGGCCTCGTCCACGCCCGACCAGCTCACCTTGATCCGCCGGCTGCGGAAGCTCTTCAGGCGCTGCTCCTCGAGAATCCCGAGGAAGATGCGCAGGTCATCCCGGGTCAGCGCCGTGACCCGCAAGGTGGCGCGGGGGATGGCCGAACCGTTCAGGTAGAGGCTGAGGCCGGTCATCACGAGGCCGAGGATGAAGGCGGGGAGCATCAGGTGGACCGGGTGCACGCCTCCCATCCGCATGGCCAGGATCTCGTTGTCCGCGGACAGCCGGCCGTAGGTGAGAAGCGTGCCCACGAGCAGTGACACCGGGATCGAGAGCCCCAGGGCCACCAGGAGTCCGAAGGGAAGACGCGAGGCGATGAGGGACAGGCTCCAGTCGTGCCGGCCCAGGGACTTCCCGAGCAGGAACAGGAACACGAGCCCCGTCAGCAGGGCGAGGACGAGGAGGAAATTGCGGGTCAGGGTCCGCAGGATGTAGCGCTGGAGGAGCAAGGCCACAGGATACGGCACGGCCGCCGTTCCGCCGGACTCGTTTTTCGGGCGGTTCCATGGCAGACTCGTCGGCGACGGCCGCCCGACCGGACGGACCGGCGAGACCGGAATGACCCAACTCCTCCGACTGCTCAGGACCCTGCGCCCCTACGCGGGCAGCGTCGTGCTCGCGCTGGTCCTCTCGTTCCTCGTCGCCGGTCTCACCTCCCTCTCGCTCTCCACCCTGATCCCCATCCTGGAGACGCTCTTCACCGATACCGGCCTCGCGGAGGTCCAGGGCCACGCCGAGCGCGCGCTCGCCATGGTGAGCGAGGACCTGGCCCGCTTCGTGGTCGACCACCTCCTCGACACGCGGATGGCCGTGCTTCAGGCCCTCCTCGTGACGGTGCTCGTCATCACCGTGCTGAAGGGTCTTCTCCGGTTCTTCGACGAGTACATCGTGGGAAAGGTCTCCGTGGCCGCCGGACGGGACCTCACGGCGCTCCTCTTCGCCCGGCTCACGCGCCAGTCGCCTCTCTTCGTGGAGCGGGAGGGGGTGGGGAACATCTCCGCGCGGTTCGCCGCCGACGGGGACCAGGTGATCCGGGGACTTCGGACCGTGACCGGGACGTTCCTCCGGGAGCCGCTCCAGTTCGTGTTCCTCCTGCTGCTCGCCCTGCTCATCTCCCCGCTCCTCACCGTCGCCTCGCTGCTCATCTTCCCGCTCATCGGGCTCCTCATCCGTCAGGCCGGCCGGGTCGCGCGCCGCCACGCGAAGCAGGTGCTCGTCCACCGCGCCTCCCTGCTCTCCATCGTGCAGGACGTCTTCTTCTCGATCCGCCTCGTGCAGTCGTGCCGCGCGGAGGATCGGGCGCAGGCCCGCTTCGAGGGCGAGAACCGCCTCCTCTTCGACCGGGAGCGGAGGCTCGCGCGCGCCGAGGCCGTCTCCTCCCCGGTGATCGAGGTCCTCGTCGTGGTCGGCGTCGGGGCCACACTCCTCCTCGGCGGCGCCATGGCGATCCGCGGGGAGATCTCCGCGAGCCGCCTCGTGACGCTGTACGTGGCCGTGGGCGCGCTCTACGAACCGGTCCGCAAGGTCGCCGCGGCGATCCCTCGCATCCAGGCCTGCCTCGCGGCGTCCACCCGGATCCACGCCTTCGTCGACCGCGAACCGGAGGTCCGCGACGCTCCGGGCGCCACCCCCCTCCCGCCGCTCACCCGGGAGATCCGCCTCGAGAACGTCTCCGTCACCTACGGCGGCCGGGCGAAGGCCCTCGTCGACGTGGACCTCCGGATCCCCGCCGGCTCCTTCACCGCCCTCGTGGGCCCCTCGGGCTCCGGGAAGTCCACGCTCGTCGCCCTGCTGCCGAGGCTCCTCGATCCCGAGCAGGGGGGAATCCTCTTCGACGGGGTGGATCTGCGCGCGGCCACGCTCGACTCGGTGCGGTCCCGGGTCCTGCTCGTCTCCCAGGACCCGCTGATCCTGAACGAATCGGTCCGGGAGAACGTGGCGCTGGCCCGCCCGCGGGCCACGGAGGAGGAGATCGCCGACGCCCTCCGCGCGGCCCGGGTCTCGGAGTTCTCCGATCGCCTCTCGGCCGGTCTCGACACCGTGACCGGCGAGCGCGGCACCACGCTCTCCGGCGGCCAGCGCCAGCGCGTGGCCCTCGCGCGGGCGATCCTCGCGGACCCCGATGTCCTGATCCTCGACGAAGCGTTTTCCCAGATCGACGAGGACCAGGCCAACGCCGTCCTCGCGGAGATCCGTGCGCGCCGGGCGAACCGGACGACCATACTGATCACCCACCGCGTCGAGGCCGTCGCCGGCGCGGAGAAGATCGTGGTCCTCGAAAGAGGACAGCTCGTGGCGCACGGCCGGCACGAGGCTCTCCTCAACGGCTGCGGCGTCTACCGGGACCTCCTCGCGGCGGCGGAGGCGGCCCGGACGGGAGGCGGCAATGACCGGAAGAGACCGGCATGACGAGGGCGAGTGGGTCGAGGCGCTCGTCGCCGCGAACCTGGCGGAGGCGGACCTCGTCCGGAGCATGCTCGAGGCGGCGGGGATCTCCGCGCGGATCGAGGCGGAATCGAGCGCCGCGATGCTCGACGGGTTCCTCGGACTCGGGCGGTTCGTGAAGGTGGAGGTGCCCGCGGCGGACCTCGAAGAAGCGCTCGCGATCCTCGAGGAGGCCCGGGAGATCGGCGGGCTCTCGGGTGAAGAGGAGTAGCCTCCTCCTCCTGCTGGCCGCGGCCATTCCCGCCGGGGGGCTCCTGCTCCTCGGGTTCCGCGCCACGAAGTCCGAGGAGGACCTCGCGCGGCTCCGGGCACGCGAGGTCCTCGCCACCGCCGCCGAGGCGCTGTCCGCGCGGGTGGCGGCGATCCTCCGGGAGGCGGACCTCGCCGCGGATTCCTACGACCCCTCGTCATCGACCCGCTCCCCTCTCCTCGGTGAGGTCTTCGTCGCCGACGCGCGCGGAGTGATCCGCCTGCCGGCCCTCTCGCGCTACCCTGCGGCCGCACCGCCCCCGGAGGAGGAGGCGGCAAGGCTCGACCGCTACCTCGAGGCGGCGGCGAGGGAGAGCGGGGAGTCGGGAGATCCGCTGGGAGCGGTCTCTTTCCTGGAGCCCGCCATCGCCGAGTTCGCCCACCCGGATCTCCTCGGCCGGCTCCTCCTCGCGCTCGCCGAGTTGTACCGGGCGGGGGGCCGCCCGGACCGGGCGCGGTATTTCCTGACCGAGATCACGACGACACTGCCCGGGGCCCGGGATGCCACCGGCGCACCGCTTGCGCCGGTGGCCCACGCCGCTCTGGCGGAACTCGCGCCGCAGGGCGAGCGCGGGGCGGAGGTCCTGCGGTTCCTCCACCGGCTCGCCGACAACGCCTGGGAGCTCCCGGCCGCCCGGCGTCGGGCCCTGCTCGCGGAGCTCGGAGCGGGCCTCTCCCCGGCCGGCCTGCCGGGATCGGTGCTCGTACGGGCGCGCCTCGTGGAAGCCCTTATGTCCCGCGTCCTGCCGGAAGCCATGGACCGGCTCGATCCGGAGTGGCGCCACGTCACGTGGGCGGCGCCGGAGGGCGAACAGGTCTTCGGCTTCCGCACGATCGAACTGACGTCGGGAGCGCATATCCTCGGCTACCGCCTGGACGGCGAGGCGCTCTCCGCCCGCCTCGGGGCCGCGGCGGACGACCTCGTCGCGCGCCACGGCGCGCGGGTCGAGGTGGACACCGATCCCCCGGTCCGCCGCGGCGCCGCTCCCCGGTCCCCGGTCGCGCTCGACGCCGACCTCGGGGGGGACCTCCGCGCCGTCCGGGTCCGGCTCCGGGGCGGCGCACCCTCCCCGCTCGGACTCCTGCGCTGGCTGCACGCCGGCATGACCGCGCTGTTCCTCGCGGCGCTCTTCGCCGGTGTCGTCCTGTCCCGCCGCGCGCTCGACCGGGAGACGGAGGCCGCGCGCATCCGCCAGCAGTTCGTGGACAGCGTCTCCCACGAACTCCGGACGCCGCTCACCTCGATCCGGATGTACGCCGAGATGCTCGCCGAGGAGACGGGGATCCCCGGCGCGGACCGCGATCGCTATCTCGGCTGGATCCTCCGGGAATCGGAGCGCCTGTCCCGCCTCGTCGAAGACGTGCTGGACTTCTCGCGCCTGAGCCGCGGCGAATCGCGGTTCGCGGCGGAAGCCCTCGATCCAGCGGAGGTTTCGGCCGCGGCGATCGAACTGACCGCTCCGCTCGCGCGGGAGCACGCCTTCGCGCTCCGGAGCGAGGTGGGGGCGGACCTGCCGCGGGCGCGGGGGGACCGGGACGCCGTGCTCCGGATCCTCGCCAACCTCCTCTCGAACGCCGTCCGCTACGGCGGGCAGGAGCGGGAGGCGGCCGTCGAGGGCCGCGCGGAGGCCGGCGCCGTCCTGCTCACGGTGCGCGATCGCGGGCCGGGGATCCCCCCGGAGGAGCGGGAGAAGCTCTTCACGAGGTTCTGGCGGTCACCCCGGGACGCGAAGAAGGTCCGCGGCGTCGGCCTCGGGCTCGTGCTGGCCCGGGAGATCGCCCGCGCCCTCGGCGGGGACCTGGTCCTGGAGGAGGTCTCCGGCCCCGGAAGCCGGTTCACCCTCCGCCTGCCCATCGCCCGAGAGGAGGAGCCGTGAGGATCCTCGTGGTGGAAGACGAAGTCCCGATCCGGGAGGGGCTCCTCGACCGACTCGGGCGGGAGGGCTTCGAGGCGGCGGGCGCACCCGACGGGGAGACGGCCCTTCGCCTCGCCGCCGAGGCCCCCTTCGATCTCGTCCTGCTCGACCTGATGCTGCCCGGGATCGAAGGCGTCGAGGTCCTCGACCGCCTGCGGCGGCACGGCGACGAGACGCCGGTCATCGTGGTTTCCGCCCGCGCCGGCGAGGCGGACCGGGTCCTCCTCCTCGACCGGGGGGCGGACGACTACGTGGTGAAGCCGTTCTCGGTGCGGGAACTCGTCTCGCGGATCCGCGCGGTCCTGCGCCGCCGCCCCGCCGCCGCGCCGCCCGGGCCGGTCGCGGTGGGCGAGGCCCGCGTGGACCTCGACGCCCGCCGCGTGACACGGGGCGGGGAGGTGTTCCCGCTCACGGCCACGGAGCGCGGCATGCTCGCCCTGCTCCTTCGCCACCGCGGGTATCCCGTGTCGCGGGAGGAGTTCCTCCGCGAAGTGTGGGGCTACGATCGCCTGCCGGACACACGGACCGTGGACTTCCACGTGGTGCGCCTGCGGCGCAAGATCGAGACCGATCCCGAGAACCCGCGCTGGCTGAAGACGGTGCGCGGCGCGGGCTTCGTCCTCGAACCGGAGCGCGGCGCGTGAGGATCCTCGGGATCGCGGGCGGCTCGGGGGCCGGCAAGACGGCCCTGGCGGAAGCGGTGGCCCGGAGACTCGCGCGGGACCGCGTCCTCCTCCTCCCCCAGGACGATTACTACCACGATCTCTCGGCACTCTCCCCCGCCGAGCGGGCGGTCCGGAACTTCGACGAGCCGCCGGCGGTGGACCTCGACCTGCTCGCCGAGCATCTCGTGACACTACGGGCCGGCCGGTCGGTCGAGGTCCCCTGCTACGACATGCGGACCCACACGCGCGCGGGCCGGCGGAGCGAGGCGCCGAAGCCCTTCGCGATCGTGGACGGCACCATGATCGCCACGCACCGGGGCCTTCGCGAAGCGCTCGACCTCCTCGTCTTCCTCGACCTCCCGGAGGAGGCCCGCTTCGCGCGCCGCCTCGCGCGTGACGTCGCCGATCGCGCCCGCCCGCCGGAAGAGGTGCGCCGCCAGTGGAACGCCCAGACGATCCCCATGCACCACCGGTACGTGGAGCCCGCCCGGGTGTTCGCGAATCTCGTCCTCTCCGGCGCCGAACCACTCGAAGCGAACGCCCGCGGCGTCGTCCGCCGCCTGCGGCCGGGCGTTCTCGGGCGGGTCGCGGGCGCCCTTCGGGAGAGACGCCGGAACCGGCGGCTCCGCGCGGCCGCGCGCCACGAACTCCGGGGGCTCTTCGCTCGGCCCGACCGGCTGCGCGGGACCTCGCTCCGGCCGGAGCACGCCGCCCGGGCGGTGCTCCTCGACTTCGAGGCGGAGGCCGGGCGGATCACGGCCCTCGCCTTCGGGATCCTCCGCCACCCCCGCCCCCACGCCTTCTCGCGGCAGTTCCACGAGGTGCTGGAGTACTGGCACGCCGACCTCGCGGGAGACGGGCCCGTCGAGCGGGTGAAGGGGGTGAACCTGAGCCGCGCGAAGGGGCGCGACGGCGAACCCGGCGGCTTCGGCCCGGGGGTTTGAGCCGCTCCGACCGGTCTTACACCGATCTCACGAATCGGCGCCCGAAAGCCCGTTATGCTTTCGGGAAAGGAGGTTCACCCATGCGGAAGGTATGGCTGTTCGGTCTGGCGGCGGTGGTGTTCGCCACCGCGCCGGCCCTCGCCGAAGAGGGACCCGGCACGTTCTTCGAGAAGGGGAAGGCGCTCCTCGGCGAAGGCCGGTTCGAGGAGGCCTTCAAGGCGTTCGACGTGGTGACGCGGGAGTGGCCCGACAACGCGGAGTTCACTCCGCGCGCGATGGTCCTCTCCGGCGAGTGCCTGCTCCGCCTCGGCCGCGTCGAGGACGCGATCCACCGGCTGGAGAAGGCCCGCGAACGGTGCCGGGAGATGCCGGACCTCGCGGAGCACGCGGAGAAGCTGATCCACAAGGCCCGCGCCATGCTGGAGGAGCGGCGTGGCGGCGAGGGCAAGGTGCCGCCCGCGTCGCGGGACCCGCGTGAGAGCAAGACCCCCCCTGAGAATCCGGGTCCCGCGGAAAAGATCGAGCGCCGTCTCGAGCAGCTCGCCCGCGAACTGAAGGAGAAGGGCGTTCCCATCGAGGAGGCCGAGCGTGTTCTCGCGGAGGAGCGCGCACGGCTCATGCGGGAACTCCGGCCCCCGGCCGGGCCGGACGAGAAGATGGCCCGCCACCTCGCCGAGATGGAGCGGAAGCTCCGCGAGAAGGGGCTCTCCGGCGAGGAGCTGGAGCGCGCGCTCGCCGAGGAGAAGGCCCGGATGCGGGAGAAGATGCCGCCCCCCGGGAACCCGGAGGAGAAGCTCGAGAGGATGGTGAAGCTCTGGCGCGAGCAGGGCGTCCCGGAAGAGGAGATCGAGGCCCGGGTGAGGCGCATGAAGGACGAGCATGACCGTCTCGCGCGCGCCCGCGCGGAGTTCGAGGAGGCCCGGCGCCGCATGGAGGCCGAGGGCGTCCCGCCCGAGGAGGCGAAGCGCCGCCTCGCCGAGATGGAGCGGCGGATGAAGGAGGAGGCGGAGCGCGGCTGGCGTGAGGGCCGCGAGGGCGAACTCGACCAGGCGCGCCGGGAGTTCCTGAAGCTCGCCGAGCGGCTGGGAATCCCCCCGGCCGAGGCCGAACGGCTCCTCGCCGAGCACGCCCGGCGCCGCCCGGAGTGGCCCGAGGGCGGCCGGCGCCCGGAGGGTCGCCCCCCGATGGCCGGCGGCGACGAGGGTGGCCCGCGCCCCGAGGGCCGTCCCCCCATGCCCGGCGGCGAACGCGGAGAGGATCGCATGCGGATGCTGGAGGAGCGTCTCGAGCACCTCGAGCAGGCCGTCCGCGAACTTCTCGAGCGCCTCGACCGCCGCTGATCCCCCGACCCGACGAAGTGCGGCAGCGCCCGGGGCACCGGGCGCCGCCGCCCTGGCGCGCTCGGGTTTCGAACCCGCGGAGGAGATCGTCGGCCGCGCCGATCTGCTGCGATCGCCGAGCGAGTCCCTCGCCGACTTCGCCCGCTCCTTCACGAAGGCCCTTCGCCGAACGGTGCGAGAGCCCTCCCCGGGAACCGGGTGAGCTAGTGCCGCGCCTCGAAAGTTCCGAGCCACCCCCGCGAGGAGTTTCGTCGCGTGGCAAGGAGCGACGAGGAGTCGACCCTCATGGGTCGGCGACGAG
>JALOQY010000391.1 GCA_025459285.1 Planctomycetota bacterium
CGCGCGCGGGCGAACGAGGGACGGGAGGGTGAGGTCTCGAGCACGCGGTCGAGTTCCGTGAGCGCCGCCGCATGGTCGCCCTTCGCCCGGGCCGCGAGGAAACGCACCCGGGCGGCGGCCTCGCTCCGGTCGTTCACGAGCTTCGCGATCTCCTCCTCGAGTCGGGCCTCGTCCAAGGCGAGGAGGGCGGCCTCGGCGCGCGCCACCCGGAATACAAGATCCTTCGGATCCGGTTTACCCTTCCAGCCTTCTAGGTGCGCCGCGAGAGCCGCCCGCGCCGCGTCGCCGCTCTCCCGCGATGCGAGAACGAGGAGATCGGCCTCGATCCGGGGGACGAGAGGGCCCGCCGCGCGCGCCACGGCGACGAGGTCCGCGATCCTCTTCCGCTCCGTCGCCTCCACGTCGTCGCGGTCGAGAGCCCGGCGCAGCGCACCGGCGAGGAGGTCCTCGAGGCCCGCTCGCAGCACCTCTTCCGCGGAAGGTCTCGACCGCGGCTCCACCTCGAGCGGCAGCGTGAGCAGCGGGGTCTTCCATTCCTCGTCCCGGAAGATCAGGGACCCGCGGAGGGGCAGCGGGCTCTCGCCGTCGGGCCGCAGCACGAGGGCGCCACAGCGGTCGCCGTCGTCGAGGGCCAGCTCCGGACCGGAGGGTCCGCCCGGCAGGAAGCCGTCGTAGACGTCGCGACGAAACGGCACGTCCCTGCGGCCCGCCTTGCGGAGGAGCACCGGCGAGAAAATCGCCCCGCCGCGCAGGAAACCGCGCCCTCGCTCGTGGATCATCACGCGCGCGGTGAAGAATCCCCGCCGTTCCGGCCGGAAAGTGAACGTCCCGCGCCACACGAAGCCCTGCTCCACCGTTTTGCCGTTCGCGTCGAGGACCTCGATCGTCGCATCGTCGAGGTAGTCCTCGAAGGGCGTCTCGAAGCCGAAGTCGATCCGGACCTCGGCTTTCGCCTCCCGGACCTCGAACTCCGCCGTCCCCACGTGGCGAAGGAGTGTCTCGCCGTCGAGGAGTTCCGGATCCATCGGGTCCGGAATGCTCTCGAACCGGAAGGCGAGCGGTTCCTCGGTCCATTCCACCGAGCCCTCGAATCGCCCGCGGACATCACCCCCGGCGCGGAGGTTCAGGTGGGTGCCGAACCGCCCGGCGGGTACGACGACGGTGGCGGCCCCGGCGTCGAGCCCCCGGAACGAGAGAGCGACCTCCACGGCGGCCTCCTCCGGTCCGGCCCGGAACGGCCGGTGGATCGCCACCTCCACCACCGTCCCTTCGCGCACGTCGAGGTGGCGGAAGGTCGCGCCACGGAGATCGCCGGCCCCCGGCTCCCCGCCCGGCCAGTGGCCCCGCTCGCGGGCCGAGAAGAAGACCGAGGCGAAGGCGATCCGGATCCCCTCGTCCGGATCGCTCGCGCGCGTCTCCAGCCGCGCGACCGTGGCGCCGGGCGGCACGAGGAAGAACCTCGACGCGGTGTCACCCGCGCCGAGCCGCACCTCCTCCCGCACCCACTCCCCGCAGCGGCTGACGACCCGCGGGCGGACGGCGGTCACGGGGATCCGCGCCACCTCCTCGCCCGTCGCATCGTCGACGACCCGCACGAGGCCCGACGCGAGCCCCTCGGGCATCCTCGCCGGGTCGAGCCGGAGGCTCACCGTGGTCCCGCCGGAGGCCGCGTGCACCGGGGAGGCCGCCTCGATCCACGCGGCGTCGGGCAGGAGCCGGAGGATCCGGACGAAGCGCGCTCGCTCCTCGGCGGACGCCGCCGCCGGGAACTCCGGGACGAGCCGCGCCTCCCGCGCGATCGGCCCCGGGCCGATGACGGCGCGCGCGACCACACCGCCGCCCGGGCCGTTCGGCCCCGACGTCTCCACGCGCCAGTCGACGGGTTCCGGCGAATCGACGCGGGCCCGAAGTTCCCGGAGCGCACCGGGGACGTCGATCAGCCCGGCGCCCTGCTCCACCGGGGCGAGTCCCGGCACGGGGCGCGCCGAGGCGACGAGCGCCCGGCGCAGGCGCACGTGGGACACCGGCAGATCCTCCGCGCGGGCCGCGGAGAGGATGGCCGCCACCGCTCCGGAAGCCTGCGGCGCGGCCATGGACGTCCCGTTCATGTTGCGGCCGGAGACGAGGCCCCACTCGGGGAGCGCGCTCACCGCCGCCCCGGGGGCGAGGAAATCGACGCCGGTCGCGCCACCCGGCAACGGGCCCCGGGAGGAGAAGGGGAAGAGGCTCCCGCCCCGCGGGTGGACGACGCCGTAGTTCGTGCGCTGGCTGCTTGCGGGGCAGAACGCGCCGATGACGAGGGCGCGACGCGCGGTGGCCGGAGCACCGACGGTCCCGTGGGCCGGGCCGGCGTTTCCCGCCGAGACGCAGACGGTGTAGCCGTACTTCGCGGCGGCGTCGTCGAGGAAGGCCGCCGCCACCTCCCGACCGTCGGCGAAGAGACTCGCCCCGCCGAAGGAGATGTTCACGACGTCCGCCCCCATGCGACCCGCCCACTGGAGGCCGCGCAGCACCGCGAGGTGCGTCGTGGCGCCGCCGAAGCGACCGTTACCGATCTTCACCGCGAGGATCCTCGCCGCGGGGGCGAGACCGTTCAGCGGTGAGCCCTCGCCGTGGTAGCCCGCGATGATCCCCGCCACGTGGGTGCCATGGCCGCCGCCGTCGAAGAGGAGCGATACCGCCTCGCCGCCCGGAAGGACTCGGATTCCGACGCCGAGGCGCGCGGATTCGCCGAGGACCGCCACCTCCCGCGCCACGGGGTAGTCGCGAAGTTCGGCCTCCTCGGCGAGGTCGCCGTCGGAATCGGCGTCGAGCCTCACGCGCCACGATCCGTCCCGTTCGTAGAGGACGAGGTCGTGCATCGGGTCGCCGGGGTCGGCCGGCATCGGAGGCGCCTTGCCGTCCGTGGCGCGGTCCGCGGCGAGGCGATGGGTCCGCTCCCGCTCCCGCCGCCGCTCGTCCCGAAGGCGCGCGAGGAGCCCGCCGGGCCAGGTCTCCCCGGCCCGGACGAGGCCGAGGCGGACCGTGGCGGGGACGTCCGCGCCGAGGCGGAGCGTCCGCCCGGATAGGCCGATGACCGTCCCGTCCCTGACGGTGGCCGCCGTCCTCGTCCGGACCTCCCCGGCGTCGGTGGCATCGAGGAAGTCCACGATCTTGGGGGAGCCGTCGGGGCAGCGGGCGAAGGCCGGGTGGAGCAGATCCACGCCGGTGTCGAGGACGGCCACGAGGATGCCGCGCCCATCAGCCTCCGGCACATCCGCCCGCAACGCGGCGACGCCGAGGTCCTCCTTCGGCAGGAAGCCGTCCGCGGGGTCCCCGCCGGCGGTGGGCGGGGCGGCGGACGCCGGGAGGAGGGAGAGCGAAAGGACGAACGTCAGGAGCACCGCGGCGCGCAGGTTCATGGAGCCCGCATTCTACCGGCCCCGCGCCCGCGTGCCGCAAGCCCCCGCGCCCGTGTGGCGGTCTCCCTTCCCTGGTGCGACCGGGCCGCAGGGCCTCCACCCTCACTTCGCCCCGATCGCGCCAATACACCCCGGAACAGTACCCGGCGTCCGCCGAGACCTGAGTCGGGTATGAAGTGCGAGAGATGATCCGGCGGCACCAGGTCCTTCAGAGCCGGCGGAAAGAGATTTACCTGGCTCACGTCCCAGGGCCGGAACGTCTTCTTCATACCATCTGAAAAGGAGACACCGGGCCGGGAAGCCTGCGAAATCCGAAAACTAGCAGCCTGTCGGGGCCAAGGACGATCTCTGCGGTGCGACCCTTCACCCCGACAGGCCGCTAGGGGCGGCGGGCGAGCCAGTCGGCGAGGGCGTTGCGCTCGGTCACGCCGATCACCGCGCCCCCGGGCTTCGCCTTGCAGACGTCGATCCGGGCCCGCCACTCGTCGGCGGTCATCCGGGCCTTCCGCACCGCGCTGTCGCTGTGGCACTGCGTGCAGCGGAACCGGATCAGCGCCTCCGCCTTCTCCGTCGTCAGCTCGAAGGTGGCGACGTCGGACGGCGGACTCCAGGCGTCCGGCGGCGGCTCGCTACCGCCGCAGGCCGCGACGACGACGGAAAGGCACGCCAGGGAACCGAGGACCGCGATCGCGCGCATGGCTTCCCTCCTGACAGACCGGACCAGTCTACCTCAATCGGGGCCGCCACCCACCGCCGGAACCGCTCCCGGCAGCCGCCGCACCGCCTCCACCGCCGCCCGGAGGATGGCCGCCGCCCGGGCCAGGTC
>JALOQY010000392.1 GCA_025459285.1 Planctomycetota bacterium
CGGCGACGAGGGCGAGCAGGACCTCGCGGACCGCCCGGCGGTGGCCCACGATGACCTTCGAGAGCGTCTCCGAGAGTGCGGCGAACGTGGCCCCGAACTCCGCGATCTGCCGCTCACCGTCCGCGCTCATGTCTGTTCTCCCGGTGCGAAGAAGCGCACGGCATTCTCCGTCGTGATCCGCGCCGCCTCCTCCACGGAAACCCCGTGGAGACCCGCGAGCGCGCCGACGGCGTGCGTGACGTACGCCGGTTCGTTCCGCTTTCCCCGCCGCGCCTGGGGGGCGAGCCACGGGCAGTCGGTTTCGGCCAGCGTCCGGGCCAGCGGTACCCCGGCGGCCACCGCCCGGGCGGAGTGGGCATTGGGGAAGGTGAGTACCCCGGTGAAGGAGAGGAGCGCCCCGAGCGCGAGGTAGGCCCGCGCGTCCTCCCCGGTGCCGGAGAAGCAGTGGAGCACCACCCGATCGGCGAGGTTGCGCCGTGGCATCTCCTCCGCGAGGACCGCGCGGCAGTCGGCGTGGGCGTTGCGGCAGTGGACGATGACCGGGAGCGACAACTCCTCGGCCAGGGCGAGGTGCCGGCGGAAGAGGTCTTGCTGCAGCTCCGGCGGCGCGTGGTCGCGGTAGTAGTCGAGCCCCGTCTCCCCGACCGCGGCGAAGCCGCCTTCCCGGAGGAGGGCCGCGACGCACACCCACTCCGGCTCGCCGAGATCCGCGGCGTAGTTGGGGTGGAGGGCCGCCGAGGCGAGGAGGCCCGCCTCGTCCCGCGCGAGGTCCCGGGCCAGCCGCGAACTCGCCGCGTCCACGCCCACGTTCGTGATGCGCGTGACGCCCGCCGCGCGCGCCCGCGCCAGTGCTTCCGAGCGGTCGGGGCCGAACTCCGGCAGGTTCAGATGGGCATGGGAATCGAAGAACTCCACGGGGCGCGGAGTGTAGCAGGTTTCCCGGGGGCCGGGTCGGGAATCGGCGTGACGGGGAACCGCCGGGCTTCGGGGACGTATCGTCTCTGAAGGGCGATTTCAACGAAGGAGGAGCACATGAAGATGATCGTCGTCGTCGTGTCGCTGGTCGCGGTCGGGTTCGCGGGCGGACTGCTGGCGGGGGAGTCGGGCCTCGTGGACGTCGAGGCGATCACCGGGGCGCGCATGGCCGTGGCGCAGGCGGAGACCTTCTCCCCGATGTTCGAGCACGACGCCGGACGCACCGCGGCCCTCGAGGCCCTGAAGGGTGCCGACCCGTCGGAGGGGATCGCGAAGGCGAAGGAGTGGCTGGCGAAGCTCCCGGTGGACGGCCAGATGCTGCTGGCGCTAGCCGACGCGGAGCGGCGCGCGGGGAAGCTCGCCGACTCCTTCGCGCACCGGAGCGCGTACTACGGTCTCCTCGCCTCGCTCATGGCCTCCGGGGAGGGGACGCAGGAGAAGCCCTTCAAGGTCATCGCCGTGGCCGAGGAATACGTCTTCTTCCGCGAGATCGGCGCCCGGATGGGGAGGCAGGCCCTGACCCAGATCAACGGGAAGCCCCACGACCGGGTCAGCGTCACCGTCGGCAGCGAGGAGCGGACGTACTTCTTCGACGTGAGCCTCTCCTTCGAGGCGATGAACCGCTCCCTCGGCCGCTGACGCACCTGGGGCCGGGAGGAGCCTCAGCGGGGCTCCTCCGGAGTCACCGTGCCGCTCACGAGGTCGAAGGCGAGGTAGCGGTCCGCGGCGACCCCCTTCGCCTCGACGACCCGGCCGTCCGGCAGGACCACACGCAGGTCGGCCGCCGCCCGCGTCCCGAGCCCGAAGTGGGCCTCCAGGGCGCCGCCCGACTTGTAGGAGTGGTTCGCGTGGATCCACCGCGTGCCGAGCAGCCGGCCGGTGCCGGGCTCGCGGAGTTCGACCCGGGCGCCGATGAGCGCCGCGTCGCGGATTCCCGAGAACTCGAGGCGCAGCCAGTGGTTCGCCCGCGCCCCGCCGGCGCCGGTGTTCCGGTAGACGCGGTCCTCGTAGCGGGCGGGATCGGTGGCCACCCCGCTGTTGTCCGGGTCGGCGGCGAAGACGAGGTCGAGAAGGCCGTCCCCGTCGAGGTCCGCCGCCTCCCCGCAGATCCCGCTCGCGTCGAGGCCGCTCGTGAGCGGCGGGGTCGGCTCGAAGCTCCCGTCGCCGCGGTTCCGGAAGAGGACCGCCCTTCCCCCGATCAGCCCTTCGCTCCGGTCGAGGACCACGACGTCGATCCAGCCGTCGTTGTCGTAGTCGCCGAAGATGGCGTCCGCGAAGTAGGGCAGGCGCTCCTCCGGAGGGATGCGGGCGCCGGGCCGCGCCGGCGGGAGGGGCGCCCCGAAGAACTCCGCCCACCGGCCGTAGCCCCAGCCGAGGGCGGAGAGGCCGACCGACTCCGTCGCCTCCGTGAATCGGAAGTTCCCCTCGTTCCGCCAGAAGCGGCCGCCCACGTACTCCGCGCGGGGCGCCCACCCCGGGCTGGCGGGGCCGACCGCCAGCACGTCGAGGTCCCCGTCGTTGTCGGTGTCCGCGAAGGAGACATAGGGCAGACCCGGCGCCTTCCCCTCGGCCGTCGTCTCGTCCGTCTCCGGGTCGTACCGGAGCCGCGCCTCGCAGGCGAGCCCGTTCCCGGTCACCTTCTCGAACCGGAGCGTCCCCGTCTCGGCGAGGAGGTTTCGCCAGCAGAACATCCCCTGGCGGTACTCGATCGGCGACCAGGGCAGGCTCCGGTCCCGGACGTCCACGTGGCAGCCCTGGACGAGGTCGAGGTCGCCGTCGTTGTCGAGGTCGCGCAGGTTGACCTGCGGGCTCGCGCGGTCCCGGTCGGAGTCGTGATACACGCCGCCGAAGTCCGGGACGAGGTCGGTGCCGCCGATATCCTCGAAGCGGCCGTCCGCGAACCGCTCCCCCGCCGGACGGAAGACGTAGAGCCGGCTCCAGGGCACGCCGCCCATCGCGTTCCCGATGTTGTCGCAGCCGATCGCGACGTCGAGCCAGCCGTCGCGGTTCACGTCGCCGAGGGAGGGCTGGCGGTTGTAGGCGGTCTCGTTCCGGAGGCCGGCGGGGTCGGAGACGTCCCGGAACCGGTCCCAGCGGCCCGCGGCGAGGAGGAGGGAGTTCCCGATCGAGGGCAGTCCCCGCGGCCCCGGCTGCCCGGCGGTCATGGGGGCGTGCCGGGTCACGAGGAGGTCGAGGAGCCCGTCGCCGTCGAAGTCGGCGAGGTTCGGCACCTGGCCGCGCGCGAAGGAGCCCATGGAGAGGTCGGTGTCGAGGAACCCGAGTTCGTGGGGCCGGAAGCGGAAGTCGCCCTCGTTCACGAGGACGCGGAGCGTCTCCCCCTCCGTCCAGGTGCGCGCCGATCCCCGCGGGGCCGACTGGGTGAGGACGAGGTCGAGGCGGCCGTCGCGGTCGAGGTCGACGATGGCGAGGCCGTTCGTCCCGGCGCGGATGTCCGTGAGCCCGGGCACCGCGATCCGCCGGAAGAGCGGTCCGGACCGCGCGGCCGGATCGACGATGATCCGGTTGCCGTCCGGGTCCCGAGCGAAGAGTCGCGCCCCGTCCAGGGCGACCAGGGCCCCGGCGGCTTCGAGCCGGCTCCGCGGGGAGGCCCCGTCCGGGACCAGGAGCGAAAGCCCCGCGAACCCCGGAGCGGCCCCGGAGGGCCGGTCCGCGACCCCTCCGGGGGCGACGACCTTCAGGCGACTCGGCCCGGCCCCGAAGACGTGCATGTCGGCGGAGACCGGCGCCGGGAGTTTCCAGGTCGCGAGGAGCGGCAGTCCGAGCGTCTCCCCGTAGAAGCGGCGTGCGGCGGCCTCGCCGGCGACGAGGACCGCGATGGTCACCGCCTCCCCGGGGATGTCGCGCGGGATGGCCATGACCTCCACGAGGTTCCCGTCGGGGTCCTCGCCGAGCCAGACGTTCGCGCCGGTCCGGGGCGGGGGGAACCCGGCCGCCTCGATCCGCCGGACGGCCGCCTCGGGTTCCGCGAGCCAGAACGAGAGGTAGCGGAAGCCGAGGGCCGAGAGCGCCCTCCGGAAGGCGCTGCCCTCCGCGGCGGGGGCGGTGTCCGGGGCCGCGGCCGTCACGACCCGAAGGCGCGTGCCCGCCATCTCGAGGAGCCCCTCCCCGACCTCCCGCATCCCCATGCCGTCCCGGTAGAAGCGGAGCACGGCGCCGGGGTCGCGGGCGGCGAGTTCGATCG
>JALOQY010000072.1 GCA_025459285.1 Planctomycetota bacterium
CGCGTTCAGCCGCTTCATCATCTCGTTCGAGAGGAAGAGGCCGAAGTTGCCGCCCTCCGTCGCGAAGGGGCTGAAGGTGTAGTCGATGTCCATCTCGTGCAGGAGCGCGAGGTAGCCGAGGAACGTGAAGTAGTGCGGGTTCGCGAAGTAGTCGGCGGAGGGCACCACGATGAGCACCTCCGCGCCGCGCTTGTCGATGGGGGCCTCGACGCGGACCCCGGTGATCTCCTCGAGGTCGTCGATCGCGAACTCGATGTTGTCCTTGAACGTGTTCGGCCGCACGCCCAGGTGGTTTCCCGTGCGGTAGCAGTTCGCCGCCGGCTCCATGACCCAGCCCACGTTGAGGCCGAGCTCGTTCAGGAGTTCCCGCCCCATCATCGTCACGTCGGCGGTGTCGATCCCGTAGGGGCAGAAGACCGAGCAGCGCCGGCACTCGGTGCACTGGTAGAAGTAGTAGAACCACTCCTTCACCACTTCCTCGGTGAGGTCCCGCGCCCCGGCCAGCCGGCCGAAGAGCTTCCCGGCGGTGGTGAAGTAGCGCTTGTAGACGCTGCGCAGGAGTTCCGCCCGGAGCACCGGCATGTTCTTCGGGTCGCCGGAGCCGAGGTAGAAGTGGCACTTGTCGGCGCAGGCGCCGCACCGGACACAGATGTCCATGAAGAGCTTGAAGGAGCGGAACTTCGAGAGCCGCTTCCGGATCCCCTCGAGGAGGATCTCCTTCCAGTTCTCCGGCAGTTTCCAGTCGGCCTCCGCCGGGGACCAGACGTGGGGATGGGGCTCGCCCAGGTACTCGGGGTGTTTCGGCGCCGAGGGGTAGAGCCAGTTGCCCTTCCGGAAGGATGGCGGTGTGTCCATCCAGCCCCTCTTCGGCGGGGCATAGTCGACCTTCGCGAGTTCGGCCGGCGTCGGGTCCTTGTGTGCCATGGCCTCAGTCCCTCTCCAGCTTGTAGCCGGCCTGCGCGATCTCGTCCTTGAACTCCTCCTTCCACGCATCGAAGGAGTGCGGCTTCACGTCGGGGTTCCACGGGTTCACGTGGCGCACGGTCCGGTTGTTGTTCGCGAGGTTCCGCGTCGGGCTCATGAAGACACCGCCGAGGTGCATGAGCTTGCTCCACGGGAAGTACGCGATGAGCGTGGTCACCAGGAACAGGTGGATGAAGAAGAGCGCGCCGAGACCCGCGGGCACCGCCGGCGAGAGCGAGAGCAGCGAGACGCCCAGCGCCTTGACGGCGTGGATGTCCACCTTGGCGAAGTGCCGCATGAGGACTCCGGTGACCACGATCCCGAGGATCAGGAAGAGCGGGAAATAGTCGGCGAAGAGCGAGATGTAGCGGACCTGGGGGTTCGCGAAGCGACGCCCGAGGAGGAAGGCCAGCGCGGCGAGGATCGCGAGATCGGTGAGGAAGAGGAACGGGATCCCGACCTCGAAGAAGCCGTCGAGCGACTCGAGCGCCGTCACGAAGAACGGCACCGGCTCGGTGAAGAACCGGAGGTGCCGGATGAAGATGACGAGGAAGCTCCAGTGGAAGAGGAGAGCGAAGAGCCAGAGGAACTTGTCGGCGGCGTAGACGAGGCGCGGCCCTTCCCGGAGTTCGGCTCGGGTGTTGCGGAACAGGCTCCGGAAGAAGAGGACCTCGAGGGCCATCCGCACGAAGACCTGGAAACCGGTCACGGGGCTCTCGAGCTTGTTCTGCGGTATCCAGTCGAGCGCCTTCTGCTGGCCGGAGACCGTGGGAATCCGGAAGGGGACCGGCGACTTCGCCCAGCCCACGATCTTCGCGATGAAGCCTCCGAGGAAGAGGAGGATCGCGAGATACGGCAGCACGACGGCGAAGACGAACCCGAGCCCGGCGCCGGACGCCAGCGCGGCGAGCCCGATCAGGACTCCCACCGCGAGCAGAGACAACAGGGCATTCATCGAGCTTCACCCTCCTCCGGATCCCCGGTGATCATCCCCGCGCGTTCCATGAGCTTCATCGAGCGGTCGCGCATCGCCTTCACGGAGAGCCGGAGCATCTGCTCCCGGCAGCCCGCGTAGACCTCGAAGGCGAGGAGCGACAGGCGGTCCACGGCGTCCTCGAACTCCCGCATCTCCCCGGGCGACGCGACCCCGTCGAGTTCCCCGCGCACGATCGACTTCAACCCGAAGACGAACGCCAGCGCCGCCGCCGGCCGGAAGTCCTGCACCGCCCGCAGGCGGACGATCCCGTCGAGCCGCGCGCGGGTCTCCTCTTCCGTGGCACCATCGATGAGCCCGCCGAGCAGTCCCTCGGTGGACTCCCGGACCATCGCTCCCACGGGGTTCTTCAGCCCGTCCCGCTCCTTCGCGAAGAACCCCGGCCCCCCGGGATACTCCGCGAAGATCCGCTCGCGCCAGCCCGAGAGCAGTCGTTCCCGACGGTCGCGCAGGAGGTCGACGAGCGCCATCAGCCGCGCGCCTCCATCCCCGCGAGCCGCCGGCGCACGTAGTGTCGCCGCAGCGCCCGCGCGAGGTCCGCGGCGGAGGTGCCGTCCGGCACGACGTCCGGCGGGAGACCTTCCCGGCGCAGGAGTCCGCAGGTCGCCGGGCCGATGCCGCCCACCGCCATTCCCCGCGCACGGATCCCCTCGAGAAGCCCGCTCCGCTTCGCCGACTCCACCGTGGTCGGACTGGAGAAGAGGACGACGCCGGCGTCCGGGACCTCCTTCATCTCCGGGTACCGGAGCGTATAGAGGTCCACGCGGACCACCTCGGCGGCCAGCGGCGCGAGAACCTGCCGCAGGTGGTCGGGGGCCACCGCGGAGCCGGGGATCAGCACCCGTGCTCCCGAGAGGCCGAGCCCGGCGAGCGAGGAGCCCAGGGCCACGCGGGTCGGCTCGGGCGGGATGAGATCGGGCTCGATCCCGCGCGCCCTGAGCTTCTCGATCGTCGGGTGGCCCATGGCCGCCACGCGCGGCAGCCAGCGGGAGTCGAACCCCCACTGTGCGAGGAGGTCGAAGAACGCATCCACGGCCTTCTTGCTGGTGAAGACCACCCAGTCGAAGGGTCGCGCGAAGACCGCGTTCGCGTCGATCGCGAGCGGGACGGGTTCGATGAGCGGCGCGATCGTGCAGACGGCGCCGAGCTCCTCGAGTTCCCGCCGGTGGCTCTCCGCGGTCTCGCGTTCCGCGGGGAGCCAGATCCGGACCCCCGCGAGCGGCAGGTGGTCCGGAGTGTGGAACTGCGCGCCCACGAGCACGACGGCGGGGGTCCCCACGCCGAGGCGGTCGGCCTCGGCGGGAAGCGTGGCCACCGTCCCCGCCACCGCTCGCGCCCGGGGCGATCCGACCTGCTCCACGATGACCACCGGGGTCTCCGGGGGATAGCCGGCGGCGAGGAGGTCCGCCATCCGCTCCGCGAGCACCTTGCGGCTCATGTAGAGGGCGATGGCCGGCGCGTGGGCCCCGAGCGGGAACGGGTTCTTGCCGCCGCCCGCCAGCCGGCCCGTGGAGAGGATCAGCTCGGAGGCCGCCTCGCGGACGGTGAGCGGCTGACCGATGAAAGCCGCGGCGCCCGAGGCCGCGCCGACTCCGGGCAGCACGCGGTAGGAGAGACCCGCGGCGCGGAGCGCGCCGATCTCCTCCTCCAGGCGCCCGAAGACCGAAGGATCGCCGCCCTTGAGGCGCACCACCCGGTGGCCGGCGAGCGCCTCGCGCACGAGTCGGAGGTTGATCTCCTCCTGTGTCGCGGAGGGCACGCCGCAGCGCTTGCCCACCGCCACGCACGCCGCGCCCTTCCGCATCCCCCGCAGCACTTCCTCCCCGCACAGGCAGTCGGAGAGGACCACGTCCGCCCGCTCCACGGCGCGCCGCGCGGCCACCGTCATCAGCCCCTCGCCCCCCGGTCCGGCCCCGGCGAGGACCACCGGCGGCAGGTAGAAGCGGCGCATCTCGCGGAGCACGGCGTCGCCAGCTCTGAACAGCAGCGCAGCGCCCGCCGCGGGCTCCGCGGCGGGGAAGGCGAAGCCCTCGAGACCCGAAGGGAGCGGCTCCGGCAGGTCGGCCGCCCACAGCGGCACGGCGCGGACGTCGGGGTCCACGAAGTCCACGATCCGCTCGCCGAGAGACACCCGCGTGTCCGGGAAGTCCCGGCCGAGAACGGCGCCCACGACTTCCCGGGGCGACTTCTTCAGACGGCTCGCCTCGCGGATCTCAGTCACGGACCACCCCGCTTCCCGCGAGAAGCGTTCGCGCGAGGGCCGTCCGGGCCTCCCGGTCCCGGCCGGGGCGCCGGAAATCCGGAAGGCCGAGCACGGTGATGTCCGGCCGGGCCGCCAACTCCGGCGCCACGTTCCGCGGGAGGCCGAGGTCGACGAGGAGCGGAGCGGGTTCGTTCTCCGGCAGGTGGCGGGCCAGCACGAGAGGTTCGCGAGCGCCGGCGACGCAGATCGCCGCGTCGAACCGGGAGAGGTCCGCGAGCGCATCGTCGAGCGGGAGCTTCTCCGCCGGCGGCGCGTCGGGGATCCGGGCGAGGGATCGGTTGGCCCACGAAAGGCGGACGCCGGGGAGTTCCGCCACGCGCGCGGCGACCTCGCGGCCGAGGGGACCGGCCCCGACGACGAGGACCTTCGCGCGGCTCGGGAAGCGGCGGCGGAGCACGTCGGCCACGATCTCCGGGAGCCCCTCCTCCCCGGTTCCCGCGGCGGCCCGGATCTTCCGGCCCGTGGCGAGAGCCCGGTCGTGGAGGATCTGGAGATGGACCCCGGCCGCGTTGCGTTCGAAGGCCTCCGCGAACGCCGCCTTGAACTGGCCGACGATCTGGGTCTCCCCCATCACCTCGGAGAAGGAACCCGCGACCACGTTCGCCGCGTGCTCGACGACCTCGCCCCCGGACTTCACGTACGCCCGGTCGGCGAGGGACTCGAGGTCCAGCAGCCGGAGGACCGCCGAGAGGAGACCCTCGTCGCGTCGCGCCCAGGCGTAAAGTTCGAGACGGTTGCAGGTCGCGAGGAGCGCGAACTCCTCCAGCGCCGCGAGGTGCATGAGCATCCCCGCGACCACCCGCGCCCGGGCGGCGTCCGGCCGCACCCGCTCGAACTCCGACAGGGTGACGCTCCGGAGGTCCACCCCCACGAGGAGGAACTCCCTCTCGCCTCCGAGAAGCTCCGACAGGCGCATCCGCATGAACTTGGCCTGCCGGCAGGAGGCGCCCTCGGTGCTGACGGACACCTGTCCCCGTCCCCAGGGGATCTGCGACGGAGAGATGAAGTCTCCTTCGCGCCAGCAGGAAACGGAGGAGGCGAGGATCCCGAGCGCCGCCGCGTCGCGGACGATCCGGGCATTCAGGTCGTCGTCGTCGGTCGCCGCGTAGACGAGGAACGGACGCAGCTCGGTGAGGAGTCGCGTCTCGTAACCCTCCCGCCGCACGACCACGTCACCGGCCGCCTCGAGGTCCCGGACCCCCTCTCCCGCTTCGGGCGCGACGAGAACGACACGCGCCCCGTGGGAGAGGAGGCTCCGGCACTTGCGGTCGGCGACATGCCCGGCTCCCGCCAGCAGGCAAAGCCTGCCTTTGAGGAGCAGGTTGATCGGCAGCGTCCGGAAAGCCTCTCTTTCCTCGGCGCCGGTCGACACTCGGGTCGCCTCCTCCGGGCTCGACTTTCTACACGCAGCCGGTGGGCTTCGGCAGACCCGCAAGCTTGCAGGCGCCCTTGGCCGGTCCGCTGGGGAACAGCTCGTAGATCTGCTTCACCGTGAAGCCCGTCTCCTTGCAGAGGCGGCGGACCATCGGGGCGATCTTGTTCTTCAGGTAGTAGTCACGGAGGTAGTTGACTACCTTCCAGTGGTCGGGCGTCAACGCCGTGATGCCCTCGTCGCTCGCGAACGCCTCGGCGACCTGCTCGTTCCACTTGTCCGGCTCCTGCAGGAAGCCGTCCTCGTCCAGGGGCAGGGTGACGCCATTGACGACCTTGACCATCTCGCTCATTTGAGACCTCCAGTTGGCTTTCCGTCGACCCCGGTCTATCCGACCATGGGGTCGTACATTTCGATGTAGCCGCAGGGGCACTGCTCCGCGCACTTCTTGCATCCCTTGCAGAACTCCATCTTGAACTTGTAGGGTTCTCCGGCCACGAGCGGCTTCACCACCGCGTTGTCCTGGCAGTAGCTCCAACAGGTGCCGCACTCCATGCAGAAGCCGCAGCTCATGCAGCGCATGGACTCGGCCACCGTCTGTTCCTCGGTGAGTCCCTTCGCGATCTCCGCGTCCCCCTCCGCGAGCCGGACCGCGGGGTCCATCTGCTCGCACTGGGCGCGGAGCTTCTTCTCGTAGTAGGCGAGGGCCATCTTGTCGTGGTAGATGACCGGCGGAGGAGTCTTCTTCTCCGCGGTCGCGTTCCGCAACTGATGGTGGATCGTCTCCGCGGCGACGCGGCCCTGGTAGAGGGCCACGGTCACGAGGCCCAGATCCAGCACGTCCCCGCCCGCGAAGACCCCCTCTTCCTTCGTCGTGCCGCCCTCGCCGGCCTTGATCCAGTCCCGGCCCTCGCGCAGATGCGCCACGCCGGTGAAGTCCGGCTCCTGGCTGATCGCGGCCACGATGGTGTCGGCCTCGAGCGTGAACTCCTTCCCCGCGACCGGGACGGGACGGCGGCGGCCGGAGGAGTCCGGCTCGCCGAGTTCCATCACCTGGCACCGCATCCCGCGCACCCGCCCGTCCGCCGTGAGGACTTCGAGCGGCGCGGCGAGGAAATGGAATGCCACGCCCTCCTCCTCGGCGCCCACGACCTCGGGCTCGATGGCGGGCATCTCGGTGCGCGTCCGGCGGTACACGATCGTCGCCTCGGCGCCCAAGCGTCGCGCGACTCTCGCCGCATCGATGGCGGTATCGCCGCCGCCGACCACCAGAACCTTCTTCCCGACGGAGATCTTCTCCCCGCGGTTCACACGGTTCAGGAAGGCCGTCCCGGTCCACATCCCCTCGGCGTCCTCGCCCGGCACACCGAGCTTCTTGCCCTGGTGCGCTCCGATACCGACGAAGACCGCGCGATACTCCGACTTCAACTGGGAAAGGGGGATGTCCCGGCCGACCATGACTCCGAGCTTCAGCTCGACGCCGAGGTCGAGGATCCGCTGCACCTCCGCGTCGATCGTCTCGCGCGGCAGGCGGTAGGCGGGGATGCCGTAGCGGAGCATGCCGCCGGCCCGGGGGAAGGCCTCGTAGATCGTGACCGGGTAGCCGAAACGGGCCAGGTGGTACGCGCAGGCGAGACCCGCCGGGCCAGAGCCGATGACGGCGATCCGCTCGTCGTGCTTCACGCCCTCCCCGGCCTTCCGGAGCGGGAGCTTCTGCTCGAGCGCCCAGTCCCCCACGAACCGCTCGACGGCGTTGATCGAGGCCGGCTCGTCCACCTTCGCCCGGTTGCAGGCCGTCTCGCAGGGGTGCGGGCAGACGCGCCCGCAGATCGCCGGAAGAGGGTTCTTCTCGGTGATCATGTAGAAGGCCTTCTCGAAGGTCTTCTCCCGGGGCTCGTGCGCCTTCTCCCCCTTCGCGATGGTCGTGAGGATCCCCCGGATGTCGGTGCCCTGCGGGCAGCCGGCACGGCACGGCGGGGTCTTCTCCACGAACCGCGGGCGGAGGGGAGATTGCTCGAGACTCGAGCCGCCGGCCCCCGAACTCCGGGCCGGTCCGGACTTCAGGTCCTTCTTCTCGACGCGCTTGATCGCCACACTGACCTCGCTTTCCCTACCAGCCGTACGGATAGAGGCTGCGCTTGACGTCCTCGAGCGCCGTCAGCATGCGGTGGTGCTTCTCCTCGTCCGCGAGGAGGTAGCCGAGCATGTAGCGGGCGACCGAGCTGTTCGTCTTGCGGCAGGCCTCGCCGGCCATGTCGATCGTGGCCTGCTCGAGCTCGTCGTGCTTGTCGAGCTCCTTCCACACCTCGCCGACCTCCTCGGGGGTGAGCGTGTAGGCTTCCTTCGTGAGGCCGTCGATGATGAACTGCTGCACGCGCCGGTGCTGCCCGGAGTCCTGCTTGATGATCTCCAGCACTTCCTTCAGCACCTTGTTCTCGGTCTTGTGCTGCAGTTCGTTCAGGAAAGCGATGCCCTTCACCTCGAGCCCCTGCCACTTCTTCAGCAGGGCGACGAGATCCTCCATCTCCTGCTTCTGGGTCTTCCGCGCCTTCGGCTTCGGATTCGTCTTCATCGGATCAGACTCCCTTCCGTGGATTGCGGCTGGAAACCTTCCCGGCGCGCGGCCCGCTTCCGGGCGAACGCGCGCGCGGCTTCGACGAGCGCCGGAGCCCAGCCGGGGCTCCCGAGCGCGTGGACGTGCAGCCAGGTCGCGAGCACGTTGCCCGCGACGAGCCCGTCCCGTCCGTCCCGGGTACCCGTGCCGCGGCGCACCGCGAAGGCGGTGGCCTCGGACGGCACTCCGTTCAGTATGGCGGCGTAATGGAACTCGTGGCCCCGGAACACGGAGCCGGAGGGGAAGAACGCGTTCGTCCCGTCCACCTCCACCTCGGCGTAGCCGTGGGCCTGGGGACGCACCCGGATCTCCACGTCGACCGGCAGGACTCCGGCGAGCGGGCTCTTGCGGCCGTTGAACAGCACGGAGCGCGCGAGGTAGATGAGGCCGCCGCACTCGGCGTAGATCGGCAGCCCCGCCTCCGCCGCGGCCCGCACCGTCTCCAGCAGCTCGGTGTTGGCCGACAGAGCCTCGACGTGCGTCTCCGGAAACCCCCCGCCGAGATAGAGGAGGTCGGCGTCCGGCAGTTCGCGGTCCGAAAGGCCGGAGACGAAGACCAGCTCCGCCCCGCACGCCTCGAGCGCCGCGAGGTTCTCCGGGTAGTAGAACGTGAACGCCGAGTCCCGGAAAACGCCGACGCGCACCCGCGCGCCACCGGCGATCCGCAGAGAGACGGTCCCCTCCGTCGCGGGCAGCACCGTGGCCGACCGGGCGAGGGCGAGGAGAGCATCGACCTCGAGGTGCTCCCGCGCCACCGCGGCGAGCCTCCCGAGGACCCCTTCCATCCGGCGATGCTCCTCGGGCGGAACGAGACCGAGGTGCCGGCCGGGCAGCAGGTCGTCGCCGGGGAGACGGGGGATCGCCCCGACCACCGGTACCCCCGCCTCATCCCGGATGGCCGCCGTCAGTTCCCGGCGGTGGCGGTCGCCCCCGACGCGGTTCAGGACCACGCCTTCGAGGGCGAGGGACGGCTCCATCACCTCGATGCCCTTGACGATCGCGGCGGCGGTGCGCGTGACCTTCGTCGCGTCCACCACCAGGACGAGCGGAGCAAGGAGGAGTCGCGCCAGGGAAGCCGTGGTGTGCCCTTCGAGACCGTCGAGCACCCCGCGATTCCCCTCGATGAGGCTCACGTCGGCTTCCGCGGCGGCCGCCGTGAACGACGCGCGCACCCCCGCCTCCCCCATGAGCCAGACGTCGAGATTCCGCGCCGGGCGACCCGCGGCACGGGACAGCCACGCGGCATCGATGTAGTCAGGGCCCTTCTTGAACGCCGACACCGAGAGCCCCGTCTCGCGCCACGCGGACGCGAGGGCCAGCGAGACGAGGGTCTTGCCCGCGTCTCCACCGGCCCCCGCGATGACCAGCCTTGGATACCTGTCGCTCATGAAAGCGGGCTAGTTCTCCGCGCTCTCCCTGTGCGGCAGCTCGATGTAGGATCCACCGAAGTAGGTGTAGACGCAGCGGCTGGACTCGATGAGCTTGCGGATCGCGAGCTTGCAGGTGTCCCGGTCGACCCGGTCACCGTAGATCTCGGCCATCATCTTGTTCAGGTCGCCGGGCTTGAGCTTCTTCACGCCCTGCGCAGAAGCCACCTGCTTGTACATGGCCTCCGCCACTTCGTCCACCGACACCTTGTCCGCCATGAGAGCCTCCTGTCAGTGCACGAGCTGAGCCGACCGCTTGAAGGTCAGGCCCGCGTGCTTGAAGTCGTCGATGTGCTCCTTCGAGAACGGGAGCTCGGCCATCCGGAAGAACTTCGGCCAGGTGATCCGGTTGATCCACTCCCCCATCCTCTCGTACGGCCTCGCGTTCGCCGCCCACAGCTCGACGAGCTTGACGACGCAGTCCACGACCTCGGGCCAGCGCGGCGGGTTGTTCGGGATGTACGGCACGGCCAGCTTGCTGAAGGTCGGCTCGCTCCGGGCGTTGCTGACCTTCCCGCCGACCCAGATCGACACGCCGTCGTTCACCGGGTCGTTGAGCGGCATGGCCGGGCAGACCGTGTAGCAGTTCGCGCAGTACATGCACTGCTCTTCGATCACCTCGACGGTGGACGCGCCGTCCTTCTGGGCCGGCCGGATCGCCGCCGTCGGGCAGGACGCCACGACGTTCGGGATCTCGCAGAGCTTGCCGACCGCACCGACGTCGGTGCGCGGCGGGCGCCGGTGGATGCCGAGGATCGCGATGTCCGAGCAGTGGACCGCGCCGCACATGTTGAGGCAGCAGGCCAGTGCGATGCGGAGCTTGCCGGGGATCTTCTTCGTCCCCGTGAAGTAGGGGTCGATGGCGTCCATCACCGCCTTGACGATACCCGAGGCGTCGGTGGCGGCCGAGTGGCAGTGCACCCAGCCCTGGGTGTGGACGATGCTCGTGATCGCCGCGCCGATGCCGCCCACCGGGTGCCCGATCGCCTTGAGGTCGGCGATGAGCGGGTCGATGCCCGCGGGGTCGGTGAGCAGGAACTCGGCGTTATGCCGGCTGGTGAAGCGCAGGTGCCCGCCGCAGTACTTGTCGGCGAGGTCCGCGAACTTCCGGAGCTTCCAGATGCTCACGAGGCGCGGCGAGCCGGCGCGGACGGTGTAGAGCTTGTCGCCCGACTCCGCCTCGTGGACCATCACCCCGGGCTTCAGGATCTCGTGGGAGACCCACTTGCCGTAGTTCTTCTGGATGACCGGGGGCATCATCTTCTCGTGATGCGGGGGGCCGATGTCGGTGACCCGCTGAGTCGCTTCCGTCATTTCATGTCTCCTTGTCGGTTCGAACTTGTCGTCGCCCGGACCGGGGGTCGCTATTCCTTGTCCCCGACCGCATAGAAGATGTACGGGTTCTCGCGCGGGTGCGCGACCATCTCGGCCTCCGGATCCAGCCCGATCGCCGAGAGGAAGTTGCCGAGACCGACGCGCTGGATGAACTCGCCCACGCGCTCCCGGTTCTTGCCCTCTTCGGCCCAGAGGTCCCAAATCGTCCGGACGAGGTCCTTCAGATCCTCGTAGGGCGGCTCGGGCTTCCAGAACGGGATGAGGACCGAGGAGAGCAGAGCGCCCTCCACGATCGGGGCCTTCGAACCGATGAGGATCGTCGCGCCGCGGTCGTCGCCGGGCCGCAGGGCCTTCGGCATCACGTTGATGCAGTGCATGCACTTCCGGCACGCGCTGTTGTCGATGGCGAGGGTCGCGCCATCCCACTCCATGCACTTGCCCGGGCAGTTCCGGATCACGGTGCGCTCGATGTCGAGTCCCTTGTCCGCGTACTCCTTCACCTTCGCGTGGTCGACCTTGATGTCGTCCCGCCAGGTCCCGATGATCGACATGTCGGCGCGCGCCACGGCGGCGACGCAGTCGTTCGGGCAGCCGGAGCACTTGAACTTGAACTTGTACGGGAACATGGGGCGGTGCAGCTCGTCCTGGAACGTGATCGTCAGGTCGTGCGCCAGTCCCAGGGTGTCGTAGCAGGCCCACTCGCAGCGGGCGGGGCCCACGCAGCTGCTCGGCGTCCGCATGTCGGAGCCCGAGCCGCCGAGGTCGAAGCCGACGGCGCAGAGAGCCTGGAACGTGGGCTCCAGCTCCGGGGTCGTCGTCCCGAGGAGGATGATGTCGCCGGTGGACCCGTGCATGTTCGTCAGGCCCGAGCCGTGCTCCTCCCAGATGTCGCAGATCTGCCGCAACGCCTTGGAGGTGTAGAACCAGCCCGGCGGCTGGTTGATGCGCATCGTGTGGAAATGGGAGATGGCCGGGAAGTCCTGGGGCAGGTCGGTATAGCGGCCGATGACGCCGCCGCCGTAGCCGAGGACGCCCACGATCCCGCCGTGCTTCCAGTGTCCGAGCCGCTCCCGGTACGACCGCTCGAGCAGTCCCAGGAGATCCCGGCTGGAAGCCTTGTGCTTCGCGGCCTCCTTGATCTCCGTGACGAAGCTCGGCCAGGGTCCCTTCTCCAGCTCGTCAAGAAGGGGAGTCTTCGGTAGTTCCGCCATGCCGCGTTCCTCCTCGATCCTTCGTCCGTGCCCGCGGCCTCCAGTGGCCGCCCGGCAACCATGTCCTGTCGCGTGACCATCCCCCGCGTCCTGGCGGGGCCATGACCCGGGCGGGAAGCGAGCGGGTGGAGACCGGCGGGAGCCGGTCAAGCACGAGGGGATCCCTGCCCGAGCCGGAGGCTTTTTCGCAAACCCCACGCCAAAGGCGTCGCCTCGCGAGCGACGCATAAACCATTGCTAAGCAATGTTTTAAGGCAACGGAGATCCGTTCGGACGATCGCTCGGGACCGCGGACACCTCCTCGGCGCCTCACCCCGACGGCAGATGGCGCCCGGGGGACTTGGACCATAACTGTTTTCCAGAAAAGGACTTATGGGCATACGACCCGATCGTCCCCCGGAGAGCCGTTACATCCCTGTAACGAAGCCGCAATCCCTTGATTGGTAATGGATTAACTCCGCACAGCCAGTCCGGACCACCCCCTGAGGCCGATGCCCGGGAGAGCCTGTTACAGAAGCGCTACGGACCGTGCATGCGGACGGCGCCGGAAACCCGCCGGCCGCAGGCGGGTCGTCGAGTGATCCGGATCCCGGCCGCCCGCTGGTATAGTGCCGGGCTCGGGAGTCATGGTCCATGCAACGACGGCTGCGCGAGGTCCGGATGCTGGTGCCCGCCGCGCTCTTCGCGGCGGCGACGGTCTCCGTTCTCACGGCAACGCTGCTGCTTCGCGCGGGGGTCCTCGGCCCCACGGCAGCCATTCTCACCGGCGCGGTCCTCTCGTTCACCGCGTGCCTGGTCGCCATGTGGTGGATCGACCGCCGCTGGGCCCGGTCGGTCCGCAAGCTGTCGCGGTCCCTGGACCAGGCGGCGGATGGGGAGTTCACCCTGGAGGCCGGACAGTCCGACGGCAACGACGTGATCCTGCTCTCGCGCCGGATCCACGGGATCCTCGCCGGCGTCCGGCAGGCCCGGGAGCAGTCCCTCGACCTCGCGCGGAAGCAGGCCGGCATCGAGAAGTTCGCCGCTCTCGGACGTCTCTCCGCGGGCGTGGCCCACGAGATCAACAACCCCGTCGGGGGCATCCTCACCTGCCTCGAGACCATGAAGGAGATGGAACCGGGCTCGGCACGCTATCAGGACTACCTTGCGCTCGTCCGCTCCGGCCTCGAGCGGATCGGGAAGATCGTGGGCCAGCTCCTGCGCTTCTCGCGCCAGCCCACCGCGGAGCGCCGGGAGGTGGACCTGAACGAGATCCTGCGCGAGGCGGTGGTCCTCTCGGGGTACGACGACCGGAAGAAGAACGTGGAGGTCGTCCGGGAGTTCGGGGCGATCCCGAAGGTGCTCGGCGACCCGGACCTCCTGCACCAGATGTTCCTCAACCTCGTCCTGAACGCCTTCCAGGCCCTCCCCGAGGGCGGCCGGGTGACACTGCGCACCTATCACATCCACGGGCGGATCGGAGCCTCCGTATCGGACACCGGCGCCGGGCTGCCCGAGGAACATGTCGACCGGATCTTCGAGCCATTCTTCACGACGAAGGACGTGGGAGTCGGAACCGGACTCGGACTCTCGGTTGCCCTGGGCATCGCCGAGTCCCACGGGGGCACCATCGAAGCCGAGAACCTGACCGGGGCCGGGGCCCGCTTCACCGTGTGGCTCCCGCCGGCGGAGAACACGCAATGAGCGCCTCACGGTCCATCCGGGTGTTGATCATCGAAGACGAGCCGATCCTGCTCCGGACGATCACGGACCGGCTCACGGACGAAGGCTACCGGGTCCGCGCGCAGAGCGACGGCGTCTCGGGGCTGAACGCCTTCCGGGAGGAGCCCTTCGACGTCATCCTCCTCGACCTCGTGATGCCCGGAATGGACGGCCTCAAAGTGCTGGAGGAGATCCGCGCCGAGAATGCGGAAGTCCCCGTCATCATCATGACCGCCCACGGCACGGTGGAAACGGCCGTCAAGGCGAT